>JAJPEO010000191.1 GCA_021166815.1 Nocardioides sp. | reverse complement strand
GGGGCTCTCCGCGTTCGGCGTCCGGGCGTCCGCCGGCACGCTGCGTGCCGCCGACGGGACGCGGCTCGCCCACACCTGGACCGACGAGGGAGTGGTCGCCCACCCGGTGACCAACGGCGCCCAGGCGCTGCACCTCGCGGTGGCGCTGTGCGTCCTCAACGACACCTACCGCGAGGCCGACCGGCTCGGCATCCGGGTGGACGGGGTCGCGGTCGACGCCGACGGCGGCTTCGACGAGGAGTGGCGCTCCACCGGCATCACGTATGCCGTCGAGGTGGACTCACCGGCCACGACCGAGGAGCTCGCGCGGCTCGCTGCCGTGGTCGACGAGGTCGCCGAGGTCCCCGCAGCACTGCGTGCCGGCGCCCGCGTCAGCCGTCGCGGGTAGTGCCTCAGGCCGCCCGGGCCATCTCCCCCGGACGGCCAGCCCACGCTCGAGCCGCCAGCGCCCTGCGCTCCGCGCGCAGCATCAGCCCGAGAGTGAGCAGCATGAGCGGGGCCCACACCCACAGCACCCCGCCGAAGGCGAGCTGTCCGACGTGGAAGGCCATGAGGGCGACGAGACCGGCCACGGCCGGGCGACCGCCCATCAGCACCAGCACACCGGCCACCAGCTCGCCCAGGACCAGCAGCGAGATGTACAGCCACAGGTCGGGCAGCACGAGCGAGGCCCAGGTGTCGCGCACGAAGGCGAAGGGTGACGGCTTCGCGAAGTCGTCGTAGTAGCCGCTGTCGACGGCGAGGTAGACGGCGTTGACGCCGGCCCCGAAGACGACGAACAGCAGGCCGAGGGCCCAGCGCCCGACGACGAGCGCGCGCGGGCTGTGCGCCGCCCTCAGGGCGGCGACGAGGGCCGTGCCTCCCAGCACCAGCCACATGATCCTCTCCATGACTCCCCCTCTCACCTCGCCGCCCCGACGCCCCGGGGACGCCGCAGGAGCACGGCGGTCGCCACGACGTAGAGCAGGAGGATGACCGGCTCGTACGGGTCCATGACGACCGAGCCGGGGACGTCGGCGGCGTGCTGGAACAGCAGCGCCGCGACGTAGCTGGCCTGGTGCAGCGTGCCGGCCACGAGTGCCAGTGCAGCGAGCACGAAGCCCATGCCCCGGCGGCGCCACAGCAGGACGGCGGCGGCGGCGTACAACGGCACCAGGATGGTCAGGTCGAGCACGATCCCGAGGTGCACGACCGTGTCGGACTCCACCAGCGCACTGCCCGCCGGCATCGTCTCGTCGATGGCCCAGGCGATGCTCGCCCAGGCCCACATCGCGCCCAGCGCGACCGCGAGCACGCCCAGCACGACGGCCGGGAAGCGCACGTGCAGGTGGCGTACGCGTTCCTCCACGTCACGAGTGACGCATCCGTGCAGGGCGAGCCCGAGGGTGACCACGGTCGCGGTGAGCAGGGACGCGTGCAGGAGCAGCAGGTCGGTGAACCCGGTGAACAGGTGGTAGGCGAAGGTGTAGCCCACGTACGCGAGGAGGCTCGCGACGAGCACCCGTCCGGTGCCCGCTCCCCGGCGCTCGGCCAGCAGCGACAGGAGCAGCGCGGGCACGGCGAGCACCAGGGTGACCGCGTCGAAGCCGCGGAGCATCTCCACGCTCGCGGGGTCGTCGCCGTAGACACCGCCGGATGCCTGGCCGATCGCCGCCGCCAGCGCGGCGCCGACGGCCACGGCCAGGGCGGGCACGACGTGCGGCCCCGGACCGGTGATCCGACCCGCCTGCTCGATCGCCCCCATGACGACCACGCCCCCTTCCGCACCATCGTCGCTCCGGGCGACTGGTGCGGAAAGGGGCGAAGGTCCCGCTGCCGTCGCGGCGTCAGTCGATGACGGCGTCGATGGTCTTCTTCAGGGCGCTCGGCTCGGACGGGCGCCGCGGCGCCTTCTCCTTGGCAGCGAGCATCTCGGCGCCGATCTCCTGGAGCACCTTGCGGCCCAAGCCCTCGCGGACCTGTGGGAACCACTCCTGCTCCTCTTCCTCCATGTGGTGCTCGACGTTCTCGATGAGCACGGTGGTCTTGGCGTCGAAGCGCTCGTCGCCGGCCTTCATGGCGGCCAGCTCCATCACGAGCACGTCGGCGACGTGGTGCTCCTCGTACGACTCGAGCACGTCGTCCTCGAGGTCAGGCAGCAGCTCCCGGACGCGGGGGTACATGACCTCGTTCTCGATGTAGGTGTGCACCGTCAGCAGCTCGATCATCCGGTCGACGAGTTCCTGCTTGCGCTTCAGGGCGTTGTCGCCGGCCTTCTCGAACTCGCGGAAGAGCTAGCGGACCTCCTGGTGGTCCTCCTTGAGCAGCACGATGGCGTCGGTGGACATGCGGGGCCTCCTGTGGTGGTCGGGCACGGGTCGCACTCGAACGTACCGGCGGGCCGCGCCGCCCAACACCTGCTCCGGGGTGGGACCACGGGCAGTCCCCTCCCCTAGTCCTCGGGCACCATCTCGATCGCGCCGCAGGGGCACTCGGCCACGCACAGGCCGCAGCCCTTGCAGAAGTCGTAGTCGAACGCGTAGCCACCCGGCCCCGGCTCCCCGACCTTGCGCACCGCGTTGTCGGGGCACACGCCGAAGCAGTTGTCGCAGCCGAAGCAGTTGCCGCACGAGAGGCAGCGCCGGGCCTCGAACAGCGCCGACTCGGAGTCGAGTCCCTTCACGACCTCGTCGAAGGTGTCGGTCCGGCGAGCACCCTCCAGCTGCGGCCGCACGAGGTGCGGGGCGTCGGAGTAGTACCAGGTGTTGAGGTTGTCGAACGCCGCCGCCGAGTGCTTGGGGGCGGGGACGTACGTCCCTCCGCGCAGCCAGGCGTCGATGTGCCGGGCGGCCTTCTTGCCGTGGCCGACAGCCACCGTGACGGTCCGCTCGGAGGGCACCATGTCGCCGCCGGCGAACAGCCCGGCGCGTCCGGTCATCATCGACGCGTCGACGTCGACCACGCCGTCAGTGACGGTGATGCCCTCGAGCCCACCGAGCAGGGCCAGGTCGGCGTCCTGGCCGAGCGCGAGCACGAGGCTGTCGGCCGCGAGCTCCTCGACCTCGCCGGTCGGCTGCGGGAAGCCGGTCTCGTCCAGCTCCATCTTCTCAATGAGGAGGCGTCCCTCGTCGGCGTGCTTGACCGTGGAGAGCCACTTCATCCGGATGCCCTCGTCGAGCGCCTCCTGCACCTCGGAGTCGTGGGCCGGCATCCGGTCGCGCGTACGCCGGTAGACGACGACCGCGTCGGTCGCGCCGAGGCGGCGGGCGGTCCGGGCCGCGTCGAGCGCGGTGTTGCCGCCGCCGTAGACGGCCACGGTCCGGCCCAGGAGCGGAGCGGTCCCCTCCTCGACGTCGTGGAGCAGCGACACGGCGTCGACGATCCTCGCGGCCTCGCCGGCCGGCACATAGGCGCGCCGTCCCACGTGGGCGCCGACCGCGAGGAAGACGGCGTCGTACTGCTCCAGCAGCGGCTCGAGGTCGTCGACCCTGCTGCCCATCTCGAAGCCCACACCGACCTGCGAGAGGCGGAAGATCTCGTCGTCGAGCACCTCGCGCGGCAGGCGGTAGGCGGGGATGCCGTAGCGCATCATGCCGCCGGGCTTGTCCTCCGCGTCGCGGACCGTGACGTCGTGGCCCAGCAGGCGCAGGAACCAGGCGGCCGAGAGGCCCGACGGGCCGGCGCCCACGACCAGCACGTGCTTGCCGGACGAGGGGGCGGGGGTCGGCAGCGCCCAGCGCTCGGAGCGGGCGGCGTCACCGAGGAACCGCTCGACGGCGTTGATGCCGACGGCCTCGTCGACCTCCGCGCGGTTGCAGGCGGTCTGGCACGGGTGGTAGCAGACGCGGCCCATGATCGCGGGGAACGGGTTGTCGGCCAGGATCTGGCGCCAGGCCGCCTCGTAGCCGCCCTCCTCGGCGGCGTACAGCCACTGCTGGATGTTCTCCCCGGCCGGGCAGGCGGCGTTGCAGGGCGGCAGGTTGGAGATGTAGACCGGCCGCTCGGTGCGCCACGTGCCGGTGTGGTTGGCGAGGCTGGAACCCACGTCCAGCGTGATCGCGAACGGACGGGGCATTCCCAGGTCAGTCATCGGTCTCCTCCAGCAGCCCGTAGCGGCGGATGTTCTTGTCCGCCTGTGCCTGCACCCGTGCGATCACGTCGTCGCGGCGCGGGTGGAACAGGTGGGCGAAGCGCTTCTGGATCGAGAGGTAGTCCTCGACCGGCACCTGGCGCCGGATCCGGGTGACCCCGGTGACCTCGCCGTCCTCGGCCTCGAACACCGGGAACAGGCCGGACTGGGTCGCGCGCCGGGCGACCTCCAGCGTCGCCGAGGAGACCGTGCCCCAGCCCAGCGGGCACGGCACCAGCACGTGGATGTAGCGCGCGCCGCGCATCGACATGGCCTTGACCACCTTGCGCTCCAGGTCGTGGAGGTCGGCGACGGTGGCCGTGGCGACGTACGGGATCTCGTGGGCCATCGCGATGCGGGGCACGTCCTTGCCCTGCCCGAACACGTTGCCGGGGTCCTCGCCCACCGCCTGGGTCGTCATGGTCCGGGCGGCCGGGGGCGTCGCGCCGGAGCGCTGGACGCCGGTGTTCATGTAGGCCTCGTTGTCGTAGCAGATGTAGAGCACGTCGTCGTTGCGCTCGAACATCCCCGACAGGCAGGCGAAGCCGATGTCGACCGTGCCGCCGTCGCCGCCCTGGGCGACCACGCGGATGTCGTCACGGCCCTGCGCCTTCAGCGCCGCCGCGACGCCGGCGGCGACGGCGGGGGCGTTGCCGAAGAGCGAGTGCAGCCACGGCAGGCGCCACGAGGTCTCGGGGTAGGGGGTCGAGAAGACCTCCAGGCACCCGGTCGCGTTGACGGCCATGAGGTTGCCGTCCGTCGCCGCCATCGCGGCGTCGAGCGCGTAGCGAGCGCCCAGCGCCTCGCCGCACCCCTGGCACGCGCGGTGGCCGGAGGTGATCGCGTTGGCGCGGTCGCCCTCGGCCTGCACCGTGCGCACCTCCAGCGGCAGCAGGCGGTTGCCGACCGCGAAGGAGCCCACCTGGTAGAAGCGGACCGGATCGAGTGATTCAGTGGACATCGGCGCGCACCATCCCCAGGTCACGGAGCAGGTTCTCGGCCATCGGGCCGGAACGGATGTCGGCTCGCTGACGCTCCAGCTCGGCGTCGACGAGGTCGTGGTTGAGGTCGAGGAAGGTGAGCCTGTCCAGCTTGTC
>JAJPEO010000161.1 GCA_021166815.1 Nocardioides sp. | reverse complement strand
GGTGGTGTTCATCAGCGCGCCGCCGGCGGTGACGGAGCCCTCGAGGACAAGGGGCTCGAGCGACGCGCGGGCGGCGTACACGGCGGCGGTGTAGCCCGACGGTCCCGAGCCGATGATGATGACGTTGCGGGTCTGGCTCATGGGGGTCTGCTGCTCCTGGAGTTGGTCGGTCACTGACGGCACAACCGATCGTAGGCCAGCGTTCTTCCCGGCCCCGGGGCGTCCCGTGCTCAGCGGGCGGTGAGCCACACCGCGGTCACCGGGCCGTCGCCCTCGCAGGTGGTCACCTCGACGAGCTGGCGGCCGTCCCGCGGCGCGGCGAACGAGGCCACGGCAGGTACGCCGTCCCACGTGATGGGGACCACCAGCCGGTCGCGCACCGCGTCGGCGCCGCCGGCGCACGCGACCTCCTCGGCCGTGAGGGGGCCGGTGGCCTGGGCGCGGACCTCGCGGCGGTCGCGCACACGGCGCAGGTCACGCGCCGCGGTGTCGGAGGAGACTGCGGCCAGCCGGTCCCGGGCGGTGTACGCCTCGCCCCCGGTGTCGCGCTGCAGGTCGTCGGTGGTGGCCCCGGGGGAGGGGGCCTGCTCGGGCGAGTCCTCCTCGACCAGGGCGGACCCGCCGAACGAGCTGTCGGCCCCGGCGTCGACGGAGGCCGAGTCTCCGCCGCCCTGCATCATGCGAGGCCCGGCGACGCCGGCCACGACGACCGCGGCCGCGGCCAGGACGAGTGATGCGCGCCGCCGGCGCCGCCGGGCGGCGAGGTCGACCACGGGAGCCACAGCGGCCGCGACGTCGGCAGGGGAGCGCTCGGCGACGAGCGACGCCAGCGTCTCGTCGAGGCGGGCGACGACCTCGGGCGGCATCGGGGCTTCGTGGCGCGCCTCGCCGAGCAGCTGGCGTACGGCCTGCTGGTCGGGCGACAGGGGCTCCTGGGTCATCTCACCTCCTCGGTGCGGTGTGGTGCGTTCGACGGTACGGGTGCGCTCAGGGCGCGGGTGGCCCGCGTGGGGGCGCCGAGGATGGGACGCCGCTCGAGTCCGGCGGGTTCCCGTGGTGCCGCTCACCCTCGTTGCCGCGCAGGTCGTTCAGGAGGGCCGCCAGGCGGGCGCGGCCGCGGAAGCAGCGCGACTTCACGGTGCCGGGGGCGCACTCCAGCACCTCGGCGGCCTCGTTGACCGAGTAGCCCTCCATGTCGACCAGCACGAGCGCCGCCCGCTGGTCGGCAGGCAGCGAGGCGAGTGCCGCGAGGACCCGCTCGCGCCGCGAGGCGGCGATCGCCGCTGCCTCGGGGTCCGCGTCGGCGGTGGCCGTGGCGACGAGCGTGCCGCGGTCGTCGACGTCGTCGCGCATCGCCTCCGTACGCCGCACCTTGGCGGCCCGGATGCGGTCGAGGCACGCGTTGACCACGACCCGGTGCAGCCAGGTGGTCACCGCCGCGTCGCCACGGAAGGACCCGGCCCGGCGGAAGGCGGCGACCATGGCGTCCTGGAGGCCGTCGGCGGCGTCCTCGGGGTTGCCCATGGTGCGCAGGGCCACCGCCCAGAGGCGGTCGCGGTGCCGGGCGAACAGCTCCCCGAACGCGTCGGGGTCGCCCTCGACGTGGGCCTGCAGCAGGTCCGCATCGCTGCGGTCGGTCATCCCCGGACCTGGATCTCGGCGATCGTGCCTCGGAACCCGCCGTCCACCCGCGGGATCGCGGTCAGCCACACGGTGACGTACTGCCCGGGGACGGCCTCGTCGAGCGTGATCGTCAGGTCGCCGTCTCCGGTGGCCTCGCCGACAGGGGTCAGCCCGGCGACGCCGGTGGGCTCGGTCTCGGTGACGTAGGCGGCGACGGTGGAGGAACCCTCGACGGTCACCGCGACCTCGCGCACGTCGCGGACCTCACCGAGGTCGACGACGATCCCGACGCCGGTCTTGAGGCCGCCGGGCCCGAAGTTCTGCTTGTACGTGGCGGTGTTCCAGGCGGTGCCCGGGTCGCCGTCGAGGGCGAGCGGGACCAGCTCGGGGTACTCGTCGCGAGGCGGTGAGCCCTGCGGGTCGAAGTCGGAGGCCTGCAGGTCGGTGAACGGAGTGGGGGCCGCCACCGACGGGTTGTCGCCGCCCGTCGGGCCGTCCGGCGTGGGCTCGTCGGCGCCGCTGCCCAGGCCGAGCTGGTAGGCCGCGACGGCGGCCAGCAGCACCAGTGCCCCGAGGCCCACGACCAGGGCCAGCCGGAACCAGGACCGTCCCGGCACGTGCTCGCCGGTGCTGGTGTCCCACGCATTGCTGCCCCAGCTGTCGCCGGTCCAGGCACCGCTGCCGGTCGAGCCGGTGCCGGTGCCTGTCCCCGTGTCCGACCCCCACGGCCAGAAGCCGCTGTCGGTCCCTGTCGCGGCTGCCGCCGCGGAGCCGGCCCGGGGGCGGCGCACGGGCTCGCCCTGCGGCGGGTCGGGCGCGAAGAGCGGCCGGGCGGGGGCGTCCTCGAGCGGGGGCGGCGGAGCGTACGGCTCGCTGCGGGCTCGCAGCCACTCGACGTCGTCGGTGTCGTCGTGGAACACCGGCATGCCGGCCTCGGTGGCGAGGTCGTCACCGACGGGTGGAGTCGCGGGGGGAGCCTCAGGCGGGCCCGCGGGTGGCAGGTCGGGATTGGTGTCCGCCTCGGCGCCGTGGTCGACACCGGCCAGCTCGGGCGCCACCGGCGGAGGGGCCGGTTCGGGGGCGGGCGGACCGACCGGTGGCGACGACATCGTCGTGGCAGGCGCGCCCGAACCCATCGGACCCAGGTCGGAGGTGTCGCCGACGAACTCCTGGAGCAGGTCGGCGATGCCCCGGGCGGTCGTCAGGTCGTGGTGGCTGCGCTGCCTCGGTGCGGTGTCGTTGAGCACCTCGTCGCACAGCGCGTCGAGCTGGCGCGGGATGCCGGCCCGGACCCGCCGGGGCCGCAGCACGTGGCCGTGCTCGACCGGGGCG
>JAJPEO010000133.1 GCA_021166815.1 Nocardioides sp. | reverse complement strand
GGAGCCGGCCGCCGCCCTGCAGCGGGTGGGGTCGGCGCGCGGCCTCCTGCCTGCGCACCAGGACGTCGTCGCTGGCCTCGAGGAAGAGCAGGCTCGTGGGTCGACCGGTCGTGCGCTGGTGCCGGTTGGCGTGCACCGAGTCGAAGAACGATCCCGAGCGCACGTCGACGACCACGGCGATGGGCTGGTGCACGCCCTTGCTGTCGTCGACGAGGCGCACCACGTCGCGCACGAGGGTCGGCGGCAGGTTGTCCACGACGAAGAACCCGAGGTCCTCCAGCTCCTTGGCGGCGGTGCTGCGTCCCGCCCCGGTCATGCCGGTCACGATCACCAGCTCCCCCGGGGTCTGTGCCTGGTCGACCGGCTCCTCGGGCGTGGCCATCACTGTCTCCTCATCGTCGTGGTGTGTCAGGACTCGATCTCGCCGGTCGCGGTGTTGACGACCATCCCCGTCGAACGCCCACCAGTCTTGCGGGTCGCCTCAGCCTCCGCGACCGCCTGCTTGATGGCCGCGGCCGTGCTCGGGCCGATGCCGGGCACCTGGGCGATCTCCTCCACCTCGGCCGCACGCAGCTTCTTCACCGAGCCGAAGTGCTTGAGCAGCGACTTGCGGCGGACCTCGCCGAGCCCCGGCACGTCGTCAAGAAGGCTCTCGACCATGGTCCTGGACCGGCGCGAGCGGTGGTGGGTGATCGCGAAGCGGTGGGCCTCGTCGCGGATGCGCTGGAGCAGGTAGAGGCCCTCGGAGCTGCGCGGCAGGATCACGGGGTCCTCCTCCCCCGGCAACCAGACCTCCTCCAGGCGCTTGGCCAGGCCGCAGACGGGGATGTCGTTGACGCCGAGCTCGGCCATCGCCGCCTGCGCCGCGGCCACCTGCGGTGGACCGCCGTCGACGACGACCAGCGAGGGGGCGTACGCGAACTTGCGGGGGCGCCCCGTCTCGGGGTCGACGAGCATGGGTCCCTGGTCGGTCTGCGCCTGGGTGGAGGATCCCTGCTCGTCGAGCAGGCGTCGGAACCGGCGCGTGATCACCTCGTCCATCGACGCCACGTCGTTCTGCCCGTCCACGCCGCGGATCACGAAGCGTCGGTACTCGGACTTGCGGGCCAACCCGTCCTCGAACACGACCATCGAGGCGACCACCTCGGTGCCCTGGAGGTTGGACACGTCGTAGCACTCGATGCGCAGCGGGACCTCGTCGAGGCCCAGCGCCTGCTGGATCTCCTCGAGCGCGCGGTTGCGCGTGGTGAGGTCGCTGGCGCGCTTGGTCTTGTGGAGCGCTAGGGACTGGGCGGCGTTGCGGGCCACGGTCTCCTGCAGGGAGCGCTTGTCGCCACGCCGGGGCACCCGGATCTGCACCCGGCTCCCCCGCTGCTCCGAGAGCAGGTCCTCCAGCACGCCGGCGTCGGGCGGCAGGGCGGGGACGAGGACCTCGCGCGGGACGGTGTCGGCCTCGCCGGCGTAGAGCTGCAGCAGGAACCACTGGACCAGGTCGGCGGTGTCGGCGTCGTCGGTGCGGTCCGCCACCCAGCCCCGCTGGCCGCGGATGCGCCCGCCTCGCACGTAGAAGATCTGCACCGCGACCTCGAGCGGGTCCTCGGCCAGCGCGATGACGTCGGCGTCGGTGCCGTCACCCAGCACGACGGCCTGCTTCTCCAAGGCCTTGTTGAGGGCGCCGAGGTCGTCGCGCAGGCGCGCCGCCTTCTCGAAGTCGAGGGCGTCGGAGGCTGCGTACATCTCCTTCTCGAGCCTGCGCACGAAGGGGCGGGTGTTGCCGGCCATGAAGTCGCAGAAGTCGTCGACGATCGCCCGGTGCTCCTCGGCGGAGACCTTGCCCACGCAGGGGGCGGCGCACTTGTCGATGTAGCCGAGCAGGCAGGGCCGCCCGATCTGGGCGGACCGCTTGAAGACGCCGTTGCTGCACGAGCGCATCGGGAAGACGCGCAGGAGCAGGTCGACGGTCTCGCGGATGGCCCACGCGTGGCTGTACGGGCCGAAGTAGCGGGTGCCGCGCTTCTTGGCGCCCCTCCCCACCATCACCCGCGGGAACTCCTCCCCCACGGTGACGGCCAGCCACGGGTAGGACTTGTCGTCGCGGTACTTGACGTTGAAGCGCGGGTCGAACTCCTTGATCCAGGAGTACTCCAGCTGAAGCGCCTCCACCTCGGTCGCCACGACCGTCCACTCCACGCTGGCGCCCGTGGTGACCATCGAGGCCGTGCGGGGGTGCAGGCCCCCGATGTCCTGGAAGTACGACGACAGCCGGGCCCGGAGGTTCTTGGCCTTGCCGACATAGATCACGCGACCCTTGGGGTCGCGGAACCGGTAGACCCCGGGGCCGGTGGGAATCGACGCGGGGGCGGGACGATAGGAGGCTGGGTTCGCCACGCGACTCAGGCCAGGCTGATCGACTCGCCGTCGACCGAGATCTCCACCGGCGCCAGGCCGGTGGTCGCGGGGCCTTGGACGACCGACCCGTCCTCGATCGAGAAGCGGCTGCCGTGGCAGTTGCAGGGGATCACGCCCTCGGTGCTCGAGCTCACCGGGCAACCCTGGTGGGTGCACGCGGCGGAGAACGCCTTGAAGTCACCGGCCTTCGGCTGGGTCAGGACCACCTTGGCCTCCGTCGCGACGTGGCACCCCCCGACCGGCACGTCGGAGGTCGCCGCGATGGGTCCCGCCGCCTTCGCCGGCGAAGGGGTGACCGGCGTGGACCGGGACCCGTCTGCGCAGGCAGCCAGGCCGCAGGCTCCCAGGACTGCGGCGGTGCCGGTGATCGCGCGTCTGCGGTTGATGGCGGTCATGCGTCGAAGCCTAGCCAGCGCTCTTGCGGGCCGAGGTCTTGCGCGCCGTCGCCTTCGGGGCGGCCTTGCTCGTCGTGGACGACCGCTTCGTGGTGGACCGCGCCGCCGCGGTCTTCTTCTTCGGGCTCGCCTCGGCGGCAGGGGCCCGTCGTGGAGCCGGGGGCTGCTCGGCCTCGCGGCCTTCGAGGATCGAGCGCAGGAAGGCACCGGTGTGGCTCTCGGTCACCTCGGCCACCTGCTCCGGGGTGCCCTCGGCGACCACGGTGCCGCCGCGCGAGCCCCCGTCGGGGCCCATGTCGATGAGCCAGTCCGCCGTCTTGATCACGTCCAGGTTGTGCTCGATCACGAGCACGGTGTTGCCCTTGTCGACCAGGCCGGACAGGACGTGGAGCAGCTTGCGGATGTCCTCGAAGTGCAGTCCCGTGGTGGGCTCGTCGAGGACGTAGACGGTGCGCCCGGTCGAGCGCTTCTGCAGCTCGCTCGCGAGCTTGACCCGCTGGGCCTCTCCACCCGACAGCGTCGTCGCGGGCTGGCCGAGCCGGACATAGCCCAGCCCGACCTCGCACAGCGTCTTCATGTGGCGCGAGATGGCCGGCACGGCCTCGAAGAACTCCGCCGCCTCCTCGATGGGCATGTCCAGCACCTCGGCGATGGTCTTGCCCTTGTAGTGCACCTCGAGCGTCTCGCGGTTGTAGCGGGCGCCGTGGCAGACCTCGCACGGGACGTAGACGTCGGGGAGGAAGTTCATCTCGATCTTGATCGTGCCGTCGCCGGAGCACGCCTCGCAGCGGCCGCCCTTGACGTTGAACGAGAACCGGCCCTGGAGGTAGCCCCGCATCTTCGCCTCCGGAGTGGCGGCGAACAGCTTGCGCACGTGGTCGAAGACACCGGTGTAGGTCGCGGGGTTCGAGCGGGGAGTGCGCCCGATGGGCGACTGGTCGACGTGGATCACCTTGTCGACGTGCTCGAGCCCGGAGATCTTGGTGTGGCGCCCCGGCACCGCACGGGCGTTGTAGATCTCCTTGGCGAGCGCGGCGTAGAGGATGTCGTTGACCAGGGTCGACTTGCCCGAGCCCGAGACGCCCGTCACTGCGCAGAACACCCCGAGCGGGAAGCTGACGTCGATGTCCTGCAGGTTGTTCTCGCGGGCACCGTGCACGGTGAGCGCGCGGTCGAGCGTGCGCGGGCGGCGTACGGCGGGCACCGGGATCTCCCGGCGGCCGCTGAGGTAGGCGCCGGTGAGCGAGTCGGGGTGCTCGAGCAGACCCTTCACGCTGCCGGAGTGGACCACCTGGCCGCCGTGCTCCCCCGCGCCGGGGCCGATGTCGACGATGTGGTCGGCCACGCGGATCGTGTCCTCGTCGTGCTCGACGACGATCAGGGTGTTGCCGAGCTCCTTGAGCCGCACCAAGGTCTCGATGAGGCGCTGGTTGTCGC
>JAJPEO010000080.1 GCA_021166815.1 Nocardioides sp. | reverse complement strand
AGTGTCCGCGTCCGCGATCACCATCGCGCACGCTCCGTCGGACGACGGGCACGTCTCGTCGTAGCGGATCGGGTCCCACAGCATCTGGCTGGCGAGCACCGACTCGACCGTCGTGCCCTCGTTGTGGAGGTGGGCGTAGGGGTTGCGCAGGGCGTTGGTGCGGTCCTTGGCGGCGACGATGGCGCCGATGTGGGTGGGCGCGCCCGAGCGACGGATGTAGGAGCGCACGTGCGGCGCGAAGTAGCCGCCGGCACCCGCGTGCACAGGCATGACGAAGGGCACCGGCACCGACAGGGCCCACATCGCGTTGGACTCCGACTGCTTCTCGAAGGCCACGGTGAGCACGCGGCGGTGGACGCCGCTCTGGACCAGCGAGGCAGCGACGATCGCGGTGGACCCACCCACGGATCCCGCGGTGTGCACCCGCAGCAGGGGCTTGCCGGCGGCGCCCAGCGCCTCGGCGAGCATGAGCTCGGGCATCATCACGCCCTCGAAGAGGTCGGGGGCCTTGCCCACCACGACCGCGTCGATGTCGTCGAAGCCCAGCCCGGCGTCTGCGAGGGCGCGATCGATCGCCTCCCGGCACAGGCCGGCCATCGAGACGTCCTCTCGCTTGGCTCGGTGGTGGGTCTGGCCGATGCCGATGACGGCGGCCGGCTGCTTGGCATTCACTGGGAGGCTCCCATCGTGCACACGAGGTTCTGCTGGAGGGCGGGTCCGGACGTGGCGTGGCCGAGCACGCGGTCGGCGCTGCCGTCCCACACGCGTCGGGCGGCCTCGCCGATGCGGTTGAGCCCGCTGGTGAACATCGGGTTCGCCGCCAGGGCGCCACCCGAGGGGTTGACGCGGACGTCGTCGCCCAGCGCGAGCTCGCGCCGCAGGAGGATCTCCTGGTGGCTGAAGGGTGCGTGCAGCTCGGCGACCTCCACGCCGTCGGTGCCGGCCGCGGCGCCCGAGCGCTGCGCCGACTCCGAACGGGTCAGGTCGCGCGTCCCGAGGTGGAGCCCGTCGACGCTGTGGGCCAGCCCGGTGATCCAGGCGGGGCGCTCGCAGGCCTCGCGAGCACGGTCGTCGGCCGCGAGGACGATCGCCGAGGCCCCGTCGGTCACGGGCGCACAGTCGTGCTTGCGCAGCGGGTCGGCGTACACGGGGCGCGCCAGCAGGTCCTCGACGCTGGAGCCGCCCTTGCGGATGGCGTGCTCGTTGTCCTCGGCGTCGGTGAGGCTGCGAGCGACCACCTCGGCCATGGCGGTCTCGTCCCAGTGGCCGCGCTCGATGCCGAGCCGGGCCTGCAGGCCCGCGATGGACACGGTGTCGGGCCACAGGGGGGTGAGTGTGTAGGGGTCGAGCTGCAATGCGAGCGTGCGCCGCAGGATGCCCGCGCTGGACTTGCCGAACCCGTAGACCAGGGCAGTGTCGACCTCGCCGGTCTGGATCTTGACCCAGGCCTCGTACAGGGCCCAGGCGGCGTCCATCTCGACGTGGGACTCGTTGACCGGCGGCAGGGCGCCGATGGCGTCGACCGCGGAGACGAAGGAGAACGACCGCCCGGCCAGGTAGTCGCTCGAGCCGGAGCACCAGAACCCGATGTCGCGCCGGCTGAAGCCGGTCTGCTCGTAGCACTCCCGGAAGACCGGCACGAGCAGCTCCACGCACGTGGGGGAGCCGTCGAACTCGGCCATCTGCCGCTGGGCGAAGCCCACGACCGCAACGTTCCTCACAGGTGCTCCTTGTAGGTCTCGTAGTCGGCGTCGGGCTCGCCGGTCGGCCGGAAGTGGCTGATGTTCTCGATGGTGGTGTCCCACTCCTCGCGGGGCTTCCACACCGCCTCGACGCGCATCCCCATGCGGACCTCGTCCGCCGGGACCTCCTGCACCAGGTGCTGCAGGGCGATGTCGGCGCCGTCGAGGAGGACGTAGGCCGAGACGTAGGGCGGGGTGATCTTCTGCCCGAGGAACGGCACGTTGACGACGCAGAACGTGGTGACGGTGCCGCGGGGCGGGAGCTCGACCTCCTCGTCGGTCGGGACGCCGTCCACCGGGCACGCTCCGCGAGGCGGGACGTAGACCTTCCCGCACGCGGGACATCGTTGCCCCAGGATCCGGCCCTCGGCCAGGCCGCGGAAGAAGGACGACTCCTCGGGGCTGGCGGCGTAGACGTAGTCGAGCGACACCGGCGTCACGACCCCCGTGACGGGCTCGGGCAGGGGGCCCGACGGCGTCGGAGCGGGCTCGCCGCCGGCATCGTCGGCAGGCTCGAAGCACGCGATGTCGGTGATGGCCCCCACGCGCTCGTCGGCCCAGCGGATGCGCACGCGCATCCCGGTCTCGACGTCGGCGGTGGAGGGCGCGTCGAGGGCGTGCAGCAGGGGCGCGTCGGCCCCGTCGAGCTGGACGAGCGCCCAGGCGAAGGGTCGGTCCAGGGGCTGGGCGTCCACGGGCTCGGGCACCCAGGACCAGGTGAGCACCACCCCGGTGTCGGCCACCTCGACGAAGTCGGTCATGGGCTCGTGGGTGACGGGGTCGAACTCCGGCGGGGGTACGACCACCTCACCTCGGGAGGTGCGGGCGCCGACGACGCGTCCGTCGCGGAGGCCGCCGAGGAAGCGGCCGATGACGGGTCCCGTGGAACGCGTGTAGTCGAACGCGACGGTCACGGGCCGAGAAAGGGTGCGTGCCATGACCCGGAGTGAAACACGTTCTAGAAATGAGGGCAAGGATGACCTAGGTTTCGTGGACATGAAGCTCGGACTGCAGCTCGGCTACTGGGGCGCCCAGCCACCGCACGGGGTCGGCGACCTCGTCACCGCGGCCGAGGAGGCCGGATGGGATGCCGTGTTCACGGCCGAGGCATGGGGGTCGGACGCCTTCACGCCTCTGGCCTGGTGGGGACGTGAGACGTCACGCCTGCGGCTCGGCACGAGCATCGTGCAGATGTCCGGGCGCACGCCCACGAGCATCGCGATGCACGTGCTCACCCTCGACCACCTCAGCGGCGGACGCGTGGTCCTGGGCATGGGCGTGAGTGGTCCCCAGGTGGTGGAGGGGTGGTACGGGCAGCCGTTCGAGAAACCGCTGGCCCGCACGCGTGAGGTGGTCTCGATCATCCGCCAGGTTCTGGCGCGAGAGGCGCCGGTCACCAACGCCGGCCCCCACCACCCGCTGCCCTATGCCGGTCCGGGAGCCACGGGGCTCGGCAAGGCCTTGAAGCCGATCGTGCACCCGCTGCGCGCCGACGTGCCCATCTGGCTCGGGGCGGAGGGCCCGAAGAACGTGGCCCAGACCGCCGAGATCGCCGACGGCTGGATCCCGATCTTCTACACGCCGTCCTCGGCGTCGATGTACCAGCCGTGGCTGGACGAGGGCTTCGCCCGCCCCGGAGCACGGCGTACGCGTGCTGACTTCGAGATCGCCGCCACCTGCCACCTGCAGGTCACCTCGAGTGCCGCCGAGACCAAGGCGGTCATCGACGGGCTCAAGCCCGTGGTCGCTCTCTACATGGGCGGGATGGGCGCCAAGGACGCCAACTTCCACAAGTCCGTCTTCGAGCGCATGGGCCACGAGCGGCTCGCCGCGGAGGTGCAGGAGCTCTACCTGTCAGGCCGCAAGGACGAGGCGGCCGCGCTCATCCCCGACGAGCTGGTCGACGACATGCACATCATCGGCGAGCCGGGGCAGGTGCGCGAACGCGTCGCGCAGTGGGAGGAGACCGGCGTGACCACGCTGCTGCTGAGCTGCCGCAGCGCCGACGAGGTGCGACTGGTGGCCGACGTCCTCAGCTGAGCTCGGCCAGCACGGCGTCGACGTCGGCACGGCTGCGGGGCCGCACGACGCGGGCCACCTCCTTGCCGTCGCGCACCAGCACCAGGGTGGGCCACAGCTTGATGCCGAAGGAGCGTCCCAGCGGCAGGCCCGGGCCGTCCTCGACCTTGATGCGTCGCAGGTCGGGGTGGTCGGCGAGGGCCTGGTCGAGGTCGTCCTTGGCCGCGCGGCAGATCCCGCACCAGTTGGCCCCGAACTCCAGCGCCAGGGGTCCCTCGGTGGCGTCGACGTCCTCGCGGGTCGGCTGCTCGGTCTCGTAGCCCAGGCTCATGTGTCCAGCGTAGGCGGGGCGACGTTGCCCACAAGTGGAACACGTTCTAGTCTGCCCGGGTGACCGATGACCACGACCTGCGTACCGGCGTCCACAACGGCCACCTGATGGTGGCCGCCCTGAAGCGACACGCGGACGATCCCGTGATGGTCCTGGGCGACACGACGCTCACGGGCCGCGCGACCGCCGAGATGATCAGTCGCTACGTGCAGGCGTTCGACGCCGCGGGGGCGCGTTCGGCGGGCTCGGCCCTGCTCGCGCCCAACCGCCCGGAGGTGCTCTACATCCTCGGCGCGGGCCAGACCCAGGGCTACCGCCGCACGAGCCTGCACCCCCTGGGCAGCCTCGACGACCACGCGTACGTCATCGACGACGCCGAGATCTCGACCCTCATCGTCGACCCCGCCTTCACCCAGCGGGCCGTCGACCTGCTCGAGCGGTGCCCGGGCCTGACGCAGGTGTTCACGGTCGGTCCCGTGCCGCCGCAGCTCCAGGGGCGCGCCCGCGACCTCGTCGCCGAGGCCGCGTCGTACGACGCCCGCCCGCTCACGGCAGCCACGCTCCCGCCCGACCACGTCATCTCGATCACCTACACCGGCGGCACGACGGGGCGCCCCAAGGGGGTGGTCGGCACGACCGGCTCGATGAACGCGATGGCCCAGATCCAGCTCGCGGAGTGGGAGTGGCCGACCGCGCCGCGCTTCCTGATGTGCACACCCCTGTCCCACGCGGGCGCGGCGTTCTTCGTGCCGACGGTGATGAAGGGCGGCTCGCTGGTGGTGCTGCCCAAGTTCGACCCCGCGCAGGTGCTCGAGACGATCGAGCGTGAGCGCATCACCGCGACGATGCTCGTCCCGTCCATGCTCTACGCCCTGCTCGACCATCCCGACAGCCACACGCGTGACCTGTCGTCGCTCGAGACCGTCTACTACGGCGCCAGTGCCATCAACCCGGTTCGCCTGGCCGAGGCGATCGAGCGGTTCGGTCCGGTCTTCGCGCAGTACTACGGGCAGTCCGAGGCGCCGATGGCCATCACCTACCTCGCCAAGAAGGACCACTCCGGAGACCGGCTGGCCAGCTGCGGGCGCCCGAGCGCGTTCATCCGTACGGCACTCCTCGACGAGTCTGGACAGCCGGTGCCGCCCGGCGAGCCCGGCGAGATCTGCGTGGCCGGCCCGCTCCTGGCGCAGGGCTACTGGGGGCTGCCCGAGCAGACCGCCGAGACGTTCCGCGACGGGTGGCTGCGCACCGGCGACGTGGCCCGGGAGGACGAGGACGGCTTCTGGTACATCGTCGACCGCACCAAGGACATGATCGTCACGGGCGGGTTCAACGTCTATCCGCGCGAGGTCGAGGACGTCATCGCCACCCACCCGGCCGTGGCCCAGGTGGCGGTGATCGGCACGCCCCACGAGAAGTTCGGGGAGGCGGTGACCGCCCTGGTCGTGCCACGGGAGCCCGGCGGGCTGAGCGAGACGGTGGTGGCCGAGGTCACCGCTCTCGTCAAGGAGCGCAAGGGATCCGTCCAGGCGCCCAAGCGGGTCCTCGAGGTCGACGCCATCCCGTTGACGGGGCTCGGCAAGCCGGACAAGAAGGCCTTGCGCGCCCGCTTCGCGGGCTGAGCGACGCTCGCACTCGGGGAACCGAGGGGGCTGGTCCAGCGACGGCGAGTGGGGCACATCGTTCCCCACTCGGACTGCTGGGGACCTCGGCGCGCCGTCATGCGACCGACGGCGGCCAGCGGTGCCGGCGCCACTCGTCCCAGGTCGCGAAGCCTTCCGGCGGGGGATCGACGGCCTCGCTGCCGTCGAGCTCTCCCTGCGTCGGGACGCTGAAGATGGCGGCGGACTCGGTCAGCTCCTCGTCGCTCATGGGCCACGTCGTGTGGGGCTCCTCGGCCTGGCGCTGGTCGACACGTCGTCGCTGCTCGGTCGGCGTGAGCTCGAAGTAGCGCATCTCGACGGCAGCGTCGCGATCGGCGGCTGCCTGCCGCAGCGAGCAGCGCTCGTCGCGACCCCAGAGGCCGAAGTCGATGACGACGTTGATGCCGAGCTCGAGGGCGCGCAGCCCGATCTCGATGAGCCGACCCTCGATGACGTCCGATGCCGACGGCGGGTTCGCGGGCCCGTGGAGGGCCTTCACCCACTCGTCCTTCGTGAGGCGAAGGGCGTTCTCCTCGACCTCGATGCGTCGTGCTGCGGTCGTCTTCCCGGTGCCCGGCAGTCCCACGGTCAGGAACAGCGTCGGCCGTGTCGTCATCGCTGGTCCGGGGCGTGGGCGCGACAGAAGTCGCGGATGGCGTCGTTGACCCGCTGCGGGCTCTCGAGGTTGCTCAGGTGGCCTGCGTGCTCGACCACGACGAGCTCCGCGTCCGGGATCGCCTCCTCGAACTGGCGGGTGACGGTGAGTGGCGAACGCGCGTCCGACCGTCCCCAGACCAGCAGCGTGGGGACGCAGACGCGGGGCAGCACGTCCCTCAGGTCGGCGTCGGCCATGATGGCCAGCTCTCGCGCGAGGGTGGCCGGACGGACGTCGGCGCCGATGGCGGCGAGCAGTGGTACGAACTGCGCTGGGGGATCACCCGCGAAGAGTCCGGGGAGGGTGGGGTCGAGCTGCCCTGGCGGTGCGGAGAGCATCGCTCGGGCACTCGCGACGCGTGCCTCGAGCTCTGCTGCGGGCAGCGATCCCTTCCATCCTGCGTAGGGGTCGATCAGGATGAGGGTGGCGACGAGCTCCGGGTGGCGACGGTAGAGCTCGAGCACCACGGTGCCGCCCCAGGAGAGCCCGGCGACGTGAGCGGGCCCGAGGCCGAGGGCGTCGATGAGCGCCGCGAGCCCGTCCGCGAAGTCCGCCAGTCCGTAGTGCTCCGGAAGGTCGGAGGACCGGCCTGCGCCGGGCTCGTCCCATGCCACCACCGTGAGCTCGTCGGACAGTCCGGCGAGCTGCGGCTGCCAGATGCGGCTGTCGTCGCCCGCCCCGTGCGCGAGGACAAGGGGAGGGCCCTCGCCGACCCGCTCGAAGGCGATCCTCAGGCCGCCGACCTCGACATGCTCCACCCTCGCAAGGTACTCGGGAGTGGGACCTGTCCGGTCAGTGCTCAAGCGGCCAGCCGCGGCCGGCCCAGCCGGCGGTGCCCTCGGTGACGTTGACGGCCGTGATGCCACGGCCACGCAGGTGCTCGACCACCTGGCGGCTGCGGTTGCCGCTGCGGCAGATGACGAACACGGGCTGGTCGGTGGGCAGCTCGTCGGCGCGCGCCGGCACGTCGTTCATCGGGATGTGCGTGGCGCCGGCCACATGGCCGCTGGCCCACTCGTCGGGCTCGCGCACGTCGAGGACGAAGGCGCCCTGGCTGTGGAGCGCGACGAAGTCGTCGAGGTCGACCTCGGTGGGAACCTCTCCGGCGTTCTCCTGTGCGGCAGCGACCTCCTGGCGCACGGCGTCCATGTCGAGGGCACGCGCCTGCTCGATGACGCCCTCGAGCGCCTGGGGCGGCATCGCACCGGGCTGGTTGAACAGCAGGATGCCGTCACGGAAGAGCATCAAGGTCGGGATGCTGGTGATCCCGGCCATGCCGGCGAGCTGCTGCTCGGCCTCGGTGTCGACCTTCGCGAAGACGATGTCCTCGTGCTTGGCCGACGCCGCCTCGAACACGGGCGCGAACTGGCGGCACGGGCCGCACCACGCCGCCCAGAAGTCGACGAGGACGATGCCCTCCTCGGAGACGGTCTTCTCGAAGTCGTCCAGGGTCAGGTCACGGGTAGCCATGCGCTCCAGCCTACGGCCCGGAGCCTCGGCGGCCCGAAGTCAGCGGCCGCGGAACTGGGGCGCACGCCGCTCCATGAACGCCTTGGGCCCCTCCTTGGCGTCCTCGGAGGCGAAGACGGCCGCGCCGTCGCGGGCGTCGTCGGCCCAGCACTCGTCCTCGTGCCTCCCCTCGGACTTGCGGATGGTCGCGAGGACGGCCTGGACGGCCAGCGGTCCGTTGCCGTCGATGATCGCGGCCAGCTCCCGCGCCTTGTCCAGCGCCGTGCCGTCGGGCACCACGTGGCCGATGAGCCCGTACGAGAGCGCTTCGGCTGCGGTGATGTGGCGCCCGGTCAGGAGCAGGTCGGCAGCGACGGTGTACGGGATCTGGCGGGGGAGCCGTACGGCCGATCCGCCCAGCGGGTAGAGCCCCCACTTGACCTCCGAGACGCCGAACCTCGCCGACTCGCCGGCGACGCGGATGTCGGTGGCCTGCAGGATCTCGGTGCCTCCGGCGATCGCCGGCCCCTCGACCGCGGCGATGAGCGGCTTGGTGAGGCGGAACCCCTTGAGCAGGGACTTGATCACCGAGGGGTCGAACTCGCCGGACTCGAACTTGTCGGAGGGGGAGTCCTTCGACATCGCCGAGAGGTCCGCGCCCGCACAGAACGCGCCACCGGCGCCGGTGAGGATGACGACGCGCACCGACTCGTCGGCGTTCACCCGGTCCCAGGTGGCCGCCATGATCTCGAGCATCTCGCCGGAGAGCGCGTTCTTCTTCTCCGGGCGGTTCATGGTCACGGTGAGGACGCCACCGTCCTGCTCGACGAGGCAGTGGGGGGCGCTGGAGGGGGCTTTCGTCTCAGACATGGAAAGTCATCCTAGTCACCAGATGAGAACGTGTTCTAGTCTCGCGCTCATGGCTCTCAACCTCGCTGATCTCTTCGAGCACGCGGTCGACGTCGTGCCGGACCGCCCGGTCCTCAAGGTGGGCGGTCGCACCGTGACCTATGCCGAGCTGGAGGCCGAGGCCAACCAGCTCGCCCACTACCTCCGCAGCCGAGGGGTCCGGACAGGGGACCACGTCGGCATCTACGCCAAGAACAGTGTCGAGCACGTCGTCGCGCTGCTCGCCGTCTTCAAGGTCCGGGCGGTGGCGATCACCGTCAACTACCGCTACGTCGAGGGCGAGCTCAACTACCTGTTCGAGAACTCCGACATCGTCGCGCTCCTCCACGAGCGCCCGTACGCGCCGCTCGTGGCCCTGAC
>JAJPEO010000026.1 GCA_021166815.1 Nocardioides sp. | reverse complement strand
AGAGCGCAATAGGTTGTCATCTTGGTTTTTGAAGGGAAACCATAGGTGGCGGCTCGGTACTCATTGGCAAAGGCGTTGAAGACGGTCAGGAAGGCGCGTGGCTTGAGCCAGGAAGCCTTCTCTGACGTGTCAAGGTCGAGGTCGCGGAGGTACGCGGCGGTCTCGTTGATCGGCATCGCACAGACCTCGGCGATGTTCTTGCCACCCGCGGTCTTGGACCCCAGGGTGACGGCCATCGACACCGGCTTGAGGCGGGAGCCGTCGCACGCGGGGCACGGGACCTCGCGCATGAAGCCCTCGAAGCGCTCGCGGCTGGTGTCGGACTCGGCCTCGCTGTGACGGCGCTCGATGTAGGGCCGAACGCCCTCGAAGGCGGCGTAGTAGGAACGCTGGCGCCCGTAGCGGTTCTTGGTGACGACGTGGACCTTCGTGCGGTGTCCCTCGAGCAGGGACGTCCGCGCCTTGGCCGTCAGGTCCTCCCAGGGTGTGTTGAGGTCGAAGCCCAGCTCCTCGCCGAGCGCGTTCATCAGGCGCAGGAAGTAGTCGGCGACGTGGGCACCGCTCCAGGGCGCGATCGCGCCCTCGCCGAGCGTGGCGCGGGGGTTGGGCACGACCAGCTCGGGGTCGACCTCCATGCGGGTGCCGATGCCGTGGCACTCCGCGCAGGCGCCGAACGGCGAGTTGAACGAGAACGAGCGGGGCTCGAGGTCGTCGGTGTCGATGGGGTGCTCGTTGGGGCACGCCATCTTCTCGGAGAACCGCAGCTCACGACCCGGGTCGTCGGCGTCCAGGTCGACGAAGTCGAACAGCACCAGGCCACCGGCGAGGCCGAGAGCGGTCTCCACGGAGTCGGTGAGACGCCGCTTGCTCGACTCCTTGACCGCCAGCCGGTCGACGACCACCTCGATGGTGTGCTTGAGCTTCTTGTCGAGCGTCGGCGGGTTGTCGAGCGAGTGGGTCTCGCCGTCCACCCTGGCCCGGCTGAAGCCCTGCTGCTGCAGCTGGCGGAAGAGCTCGACGTACTCGCCCTTGCGGCCCCGGACCACCGGCGCGAGCACCTGGAACCGACGCCCCTCCTCCAGCTGGAGGATGCGATCGACGATCTGCTGCGGGGTCTGCCGCTCGATGGGCGCGCCGCAGGTGGGGCAGTGCGGTCGCCCGGCGCGGGCGTAGAGCAGGCGGAGGTAGTCGTAGACCTCGGTGATCGTGCCGACCGTGGAGCGCGGGTTCTTCGACGTGGACTTCTGGTCGATCGACACCGCCGGCGAGAGGCCCTCGATGAAGTCGACGTCGGGCTTGTCCATCTGGCCGAGGAACTGGCGCGCGTACGCGGACAGCGACTCGACGTAGCGGCGCTGGCCCTCGGCGAAGATGGTGTCGAACGCGAGGCTCGACTTGCCCGAGCCCGAGAGGCCGGTGAACACGATGAGCGCGTCTCGCGGGAGGTCGAGCGAGACGTCCTTGAGGTTGTGCTCCCGGGCGCCCCGGATGATGAGCTGGTCGGCCACGTGTGTCCTCGATGTGCTGAGCTGGCGTTCGAACAAGTGTTCGTCACGCAGGCGTCGGGCGCAACCCGCCACGCCGCCTCCGCCAGACTCTCACGCCGGGACAAGGCGTCGAAATCCCTCACCTCAGGGGCGGTAGAGCTCCGAGAGCTGAACCAGGCGGTCGCCGTCGAACCACAGTGCCGAGGTGATGCCGGGTCCGCCAGAGGCGCGCAGACGCTCGACGGTTCGGGCGAACCGCGCGCAGGTCGTCACCCGGTCGCTTGCCGGATGACCGGTCCGCACCAGGATCGCGCCGGTGCAGACAGTCCCGGCCGGCACGGCCACGCGCACCGCAGGGCCCTCGGGGACGTCGAGGGAGTCGTTGGGGAACGGGTACTCCAGCCCACGCTCCGACGCGTACGCCTGCCCCTCGGCATCGTTGTGCAGCGTCCGCAGCGGCTGCACGTGGACCTCGTCGGCGTCGTACGCGGTCACCCAGCCGATCAACGGTGTCGGGTCCGGGCAGCCCTGCCGGGACTTCGGGAACCCCATGCCCGGGTCGCAGGGCATGGCGGCGACCGGCGGCCGGTCCGTCGGGATCGGGGAGGCCGACGGGCTGGCCGGGGGCGTCCTCCGGCCCGGTTCCCCCGTCGGGGTCTCGGCACCTCCGCAGCCCGCGAGCACGACGGCGACGAGCACGAGCGCAGCTGCCCGCGACTTCCTCATGCCCGTGGGACGCAGGTGCTGCCCAAGGAGTTGTTGCCCTGCCACCATGTGACCATGGTCTCCCAGACACCCGTGCCGGTGGAGCTGATCCGTGATGCCAGCGCTGCCCTGGCGCGCACCGTCGACGGTCTCGACGCGCAGCAGTGGCGCGAGCCGTCCCTGCTGCCCGGATGGACCCGTGCCCACGTCGTCGCGCACCTCGCCCTCAACGCGGAGGGGCTCGAACGCGCGGTGAGCGGCGTCCACACCGGCCGGGCGCGGCCGATGTACGACTCCCCCGAGGCCAGGGACGCCGACATCGAGGAGCTCGCCGGCGAGTCCCCGTCCGTCCTGCGCGAACGCCTGCTGGCCGGCTCGGAGTGCCTCGCACGGGCGCTGGACGGCCTCACCGAGACCGACCTCGCCGACACCTTCGAGCGGACCCCGGGTGGGCAGGTGATGCACGCCGGCGCCGTGCCCCTGATGCGGCTGCGGGAGGTGGAGATCCACCACGTCGACCTCGACGCGGGCTACTCCCCCGTGAGCTGGAGCGAGGACTTCCGCAGGGCGCTGATCGCGTCGATGGCCAAGCGGCCGTACGCGGAGCCGTTCCGCGTCGTCGCCGAGGACCTCGCGACCGCATGGGACCTGGGCGACCCCGACGGGCCGGGCGAGCGGCCGGTGGTCAGCGGCGACTCCTCCGACCTGGGCTGGTGGCTGACCGGCCGGGGCGAGGGCGCCGGACTCGTCAGCGACACGGGTGCGCTGCCTAGGATCGAGCCATGGTGAACGACTCCTACAGCGGCGACGTCTCCCCCGGCGGCGTGCCCCAGAGCCCGGGGCAGGGGTCCGAAAACAAGAACAAGGTTGGGGTGGTGCCCGACCAGGACAACAAATGCAAAAACAA
>JAJPEO010000020.1 GCA_021166815.1 Nocardioides sp. | reverse complement strand
CCGCACCAGCGCCTCGAGGCGCTCCTCCTCGCCCGGGAACACCTCGAACACGAGCTCGTCATGGACCTGCAGCAGCATCCGCGAGCGCAGCCCGTCGGCTGCGAGCGCCCGGTCGACGCGGAGCATCGCCACCTTGACGAGGTCGGCGGCCGAACCCTGGATCGGCGCGTTGAGCGCCATCCGCTCCGCCATCTCACGCCGCTGACGGTTGTCGCTGGTGAGGTCGGGAAGGTAGCGACGCCGCCCCATGATGGTCTCGGTGAACCCCGAGCGGCGGGCCTCGTCGACCACGCCGGCGAGGTAGTCGCGCACCCCGCCGAAGGTCTCGAAGTACTCGTCCATGAGCTCGCGCGCCTCGCCCGGGGTGATGTGGAGCTGTTGGCTCAGGCCGTACGCGGAGAGTCCGTAGGCCAGGCCGTAGTTCATCGCCTTGATCTTGGCGCGCTGCTCGGTGGAGACCTCCCCGGCGGGGACACCGAACACCCGGGCCGCGGTGACGGAGTGGAAGTCCAGGCCGGAACGGAAGGCGTCGATGAGCCCGGCGTCCTCGGAGAGGTGGGCCATGATGCGCATCTCGATCTGGCTGTAGTCGGCCGTCAGCAGCGAGGCGTAGCCCTCGCCCACGACGAAGGCCTCGCGGATGCGTCGGCCGGCCTCGGTGCGGATCGGGATGTTCTGCAGGTTGGGGTCGGTGCTGGAGAGCCGCCCGGTCGCGGCGATGATCTGGTTGAAGGTCGTGTGGATGCGCCCGTCCGGCGCCACGGTCTTGAGCAGCCCCTCGACCGTCTGCCGCAGGCGACTCACGTCCCGGTGGCGCAGCAGGTGCTGCAGGAACGGGTGCTCGGTCTTCTCGAACAGCTGCTGGAGCGCATCGGCGTCGGTGGTCCAGCCGGTCTTGGTGCGCTTGGTCCGGGGCATGTCGAGCTCGTCGAACAGGACCACCTGCAGCTGCTTGGGCGAGCCGAGGTTGATCTCCTTGCCGATGACGGAGTAGGCGTCCTCGGCCGCTTGGCGCACCGACGCGGCGAACTCCGCCTCGAGCCCCTCGAGGTAGTCGGTGTCGACGGCGATGCCGACCGCCTCCATGTCGACCAGCACCTGCACCAGCGGGAGCTCCACCTCCTTCATGAGCGACGTCGCGCCCTGGGCCTCGAGCTCCTCGAGGAGCACCTCCGCGAGGTCGAGCACCGCTCGTGCGCGGACCATGGCGGCGTCGCGCGCGGTCGAGGCCTCGTCCATGTCGAAGCTGAGCTGGTCGGCGTCGCCCTGGTCGGAGCGCAGTTCTCGCTTGAGGTAGCGCAGGGTGAGGTCGGCGAGGTCGTAGGAGCGCTGGTCAGGGCGGACCAGGTAGGCAGCGACCGCGGTGTCCACCTCCAGCCCGGCCAGGCCCCAGCCCCTGGCGGCCAGCGCCAGCAGGGGTCCGTTGGCATCGTGGACCAGCTTCGGCACGGCCGGGTCGCAGAGCCACGCTCCCAGCGCCGCGTCGTCGTCCGGCGTCACCTCCGCGACGTCCAGCCAGCAGGCCGCCCCGGACTCCGCCACCAGCGCCAGCGAGCGCACCTCCCCGGTGCCCGCTCGCCAGGTGCCGTGGACGTCGACCGCGACGCGGCCGTCCCGTCCGTGCTCGGCCAGCCAGGCCGCGACCTCGCCCGGTCCGAGCACGGTGCCGTCGATCTCGAACCCGCCCTGGTCGACCTCGGGCTCGACGCCGGGATCGATCACGTCGAGGATGCGCGTGCGGAGCTCGCCACGGAACTCCAGCTCGTCGAGCAGCTGCAGGGCCTCCGCGCGGTTCCACTCGCTGCGCCCCAGGTCGGCGGGCCCGACGGGCAACGACAGGTCGCGCACCAGCGCGTTGAGGCGACGGTTGCGGATCACGTCGCCCAGGTGGGCCCGGAGGTTGTCGCCGGCCTTGCCGCCGATGCGGTCCACCTGGTCGATGAGGTTGTCGAGGCCGTCGTACTGGACCAGCCACTTGGCCGCGGTCTTGGGGCCCACGCCCGGCACGCCCGGGAGGTTGTCGGAGTCCTCACCCACCAGCGCCGCCAGCTCGGGGTAGCGGTGCGGAGGCACGCCGTACTTCTCCTCCACCGCCGCCGGGGTCATCCGGGCCAGCTCCGAGACGCCGCGCGTGGGGTAGAGCACCGTGACGCCCTCGTCGACGAGCTGGAGGGAGTCGCGGTCGCCGGTGAGGATCAGCACCTCCAGGCCCTGGGCCCCGGCCTGCGTCGCGAGCGTCGCGATGATGTCGTCCGCCTCGTAGCCCTCCATGTCGAGGTGGCCGATGTGGAAGCAGTCGAGCATCCGCTGGATCAGCGGCAGCTGGCTGCGGAACTCGTCCGGGGTCTTGTTGCGCTTGGCCTTGTACTCGGCGTACTCCTCCAGGCGGAAGGTCTGGCGGGACCGGTCGAAGGCGACGCCGACGTGGGTGGGCTGCTCGTCGCGCAGCACGTTGACGAGCATGGAGGTGAACCCGTAGACCGCGTTGGTGTGCTGGCCCTCCGCGGTGGAGAAGTTGTCCACCGGCAGGGCGAAGAACGCCCGATAGGCCAACGAGTGGCCGTCGAGGAGGAGGAGTCGGGGACGGGACGAGTCACTCGGTGCAGCCACCCGGCGACTCTATCCGGCCGCACCGACGGCACGAGGTGGCGGATGACCGGTTGCCGGGTGCGTACCCGACAATGGGCACATGACGCACTCCCCCATCTCGATCGACGACCTCACCATCGAGCAGTTCCTCGAGCTCATGCCCCAGGGCATGGGCGGGCTCAACGAGAAGATGGGCGTCGAGCTCGTCGAGATCTCCCGTGAGCGCATCGTGGGGACCATGCCCGTGGAGGGCAACACCCAGCCGATGGGACTGCTCCACGGCGGCGCGTCGGTGGTGCTGGCCGAGAGCCTGGGCTCGATCGGGTCGGTGCTCCACGGCTACCCCAGCAAGATCGCGGTGGGCGTCGACATCAACGCCACGCACCACCGCTCCGCCACCTCGGGGATCGTCACCGGCGTCGCCACCCCCGTGCACCTCGGGCGCAGCTCGACGTGCTTCGAGGTCGTCATCACCGACGAGCAGGGACGACGGCTCTGCACGTCGAGGATCACCTGCGCCCTGCTCGACAACCCGGGGATCTGAGCAGCGCGGGGCTGCGGCGGGTCAGCCCGGAACGCGCTCGCGCCGGCTGCGACGCGCGGCCAGCACCCGGTCGATCTGACGGGTGGTGGCGCTCGCCGCGAACGAGGCCGAGCGGCGCGAGCTGAGTCGAGCGCGTACGGCACTGGTCGTCGCGGCTCGCAGCGTGGCCTGGGGCGCGAAGGCCAACCGGGCCATGAAGCGGTTGGCGTCGCGGGCGTCGGAGTTGGCGGCCGTCATGACGTGGGCGATGCCGCGCTGCTCGGCGAACCGCACGGCCGCCTCGATGAGGGCGGACCCGACTCCCTTGCGCCGGAAGGCCGGGAGGACATGGGGCGAGACGGCCAGCACGGCCGGCTCCAGGTTGAGCGGCGTCAGCGTGGTGGCCTGGAGGAAGACCGCACCCGCGATCTGGCCGTCGTACTCAGCGACGGCGATCGCACGGTCTGGGTCGGCGATGGCGGCAGCCACGATCTCGGCGACATCGGTCAGCTGCTCGTCGATGGCACCCCGACGCAGGATGTCCACCCACAGCTCTCGGAGGGAAGCCACGTCCTCGGACGCAACAGACCGCACGGTGACCGGCGAACGGCTCATCCACTGCTCCCACAACATGTCGACTGCCGACCCCCGTGATCGGGACCGGCCCGACCGACTCCCACGACCATACGCCGTGTCCCCGGGCGGTGGGCAAGTCCTACGAAAGAAGAACCCTCATCCGAGGCGCCACGACACCGGTGCCACGGGGGCGCGACCCTGCCCTTCGCCGTGTCCGGATATCGACGATCCAACTCGTGATCCGATCGTTGCCATGGGATGTGAACTGGATCACCCGCGATCTGTATGCTCCTCACGTTCAGCGCACCAGACCCCCGCTTCACACGGGCCCTGTCCGTCGTCGATGAGGATCCACATGCAGCCACCCTCCGATCACCGCCGGCCCCGCCGACGTCGCGTCGCCCCAGCCATCGCCGTGGTCGTGGGCCTCCTCCTGGGCCTGGTGGCCTGGGCAGGCGTGCCCGCGTCCGCCGCAGCGCCGGCCGAGGGCGACATCACCTTCACCGGCACCATGCGCAACGCGGGTGAGCCGGTCCCGGGCGTCGAGATCACCGTGACCACGCCGGACGGCGAGGAGTTCACGGGCACCTCCGACGACTCCGGCCGCATCCAGATCCAGGTCCCCCGCGTGGACGGCGAGTACACCGTCGCCATCGACGAGGACACGCTCCCCGACGACGTGGGACTGCGCGAGGGCCAGGAGGCGGAGGAGAAGGTCACCCCGAGCTCGCTCGGCAGCGTGCCGATCACCTTCATGATCGGCGAGTCGACGCGGCAGGTGCAGACCAAGTGGGACCGGGTCCCCCAGCTGCTCTACCAGGGCCTGCTCTTCGGCATCATCATGGCGATGGCCGCGCTCGGCCTGTCGATGATCTTCGGCACCACCGGGTTGACGAACTTCTCCCACGGCGAGCTGGTCACCTTCGGCGCCCTCATCGCGTTCCTCTTCAACTCCACCTTCGGCTGGCCGTTCGCGGCCGCCGCGGTGGTGGCCGTGGTCCTGGGCGGCCTCTTCGGCTGGGCCCAGGACGCCGGCCTGTGGCGACCGCTGCGCCGACGCGGCACCGGCCTGATCGCGACGATGATCGTCTCGATCGGCCTGATGTTCTTCCTGCGCAACCTCTTCCAGTACTTCACCGAGGGCCGCACCCAGAACTACCGCGAGTACGTCACGCCGTCGGGCTACGACTTCCTGGGCGTCACCGTGACCACCCGTGACCTGGTCATGGCCGGGGTCTCGGTCATCGCGATCACCGTCGTCACCCTCGCCCTGAGCCGCACGCGCCTGGGCCGGGCGACCCGGGCGGTGGCCGACAACCCCGCCCTGGCCAGCTCCACGGGCATCAACGTCAACCGCGTCATCTCGCTCGTGTGGATCGTCGGCACCGCGCTGGCATCGCTGGCGGGCGTCTTCCTCGGCTTCTCCCTGGGAGTCACCTTCCAGATGGGCCAGCTGGTGCTCCTGCTGCTCTTCGCCGCCGTGACCGTCGGTGGTCTCGGCTCGGTGTGGGGCGCCCTGGTCGGCGCGCTCATCATCGGCGTGCTGATCGAGATGTCCACGCTGGTCATCCCGTCGGACCTGAAGAACGCCGGCGCGCTGATGCTCTTGATCATCATCCTGCTCGTGCGGCCCCAGGGCCTGCTCGGGCGCAAGGAACGAGTCGGCTGAGGCTGAGGAGGACTACCCATGGAAATCCTGCAGGGAGCGTTCCACGACGCCATCTCCCCGTTCGCGCTGTCGTACGTGCTGGCAGCGATCGGCCTCAACATCCACTTCGGCTACACCGGCCTGCTCAACTTCGGTCAGGCCGGCTTCGTCGCGGTCGGTGCCTACGCCATGGCCGTCGGCATCGCGTCCTTCGACATCCCGTTCGTGCTGGCGCTGCTGCTCGGCATCCTCGCGGCGGTCATCCTCGCGCTGATCCTCGGCATCCCCACGCTGAAGCTGCGCGGTGACTACCTCGCGATCGTGACCCTCGCGGCGGCGGAGGTGTTGCGCCTGATCTTCTCCACGTCGTTCAAGGACTACTTCCACGCCCGCGACGGAGTCAGTGGGTTCACCGCCACGTTCCGTTCGCTCAACCCGTACCCCGACACCATGACCAGCTTCGCCACCTTCAGCCGCAACGACCTCTGGGTCATGACGGTCGGATGGATCCTGGTGGCGCTCGTGTGCGTCTACCTCTGGCTGCTGATGCGCTCCCCCTGGGGTCGCGTGCTGCGCAGCATCCGCGAGGACGAGGAAGCCGTACGCTCCCTCGGCAAGAACGTCTACTGGTACAAGATGCAGGCCCTGATCCTCGGTGGCGTCATCGGTGCCTTCGGCGGCTTCATCGGCGCCCTCGGCCTGGCGTCGGTGCAGCCGGACAGCTTCAACGCAGACTTCACCTTCATCGCGTTCACGATGCTCATCCTCGGCGGCGCGGCCCGCATCCTCGGCCCGGTCGTGGGAGCGGTGCTGTTCTGGGGGGCCCTCTCGGCCATCGGCAGCCTGCTGGTCCAGCTCGCCTCGGGCGACAACCCGATCATCCCGCCGAGCATGATGAGCACCGACCAGGCATCCAACGTCCGGTTCATGGTGGTCGGCCTCGTGCTCATGCTGCTCATGATCTATCGCCCCCAGGGCCTCTTCGGAGACCGGAAGGAGATCGCCCTCGATGCCCGCTGAGAGCGACATGACCGCCACCCCCAGCCGAGCCGCTGCGGCACTGGCCGACGTCCCCCGCGAGCCCGGTGCCCCCAAGCCGGACCCGATCGTGATCGCCGACAACATCACCCGCACCTTCGGTGGCCTGCGCGCGGTCTCGGTGGACCACCTGGAGATCCAGCGCGGCGTCATCACCGCCCTGATCGGACCCAACGGCGCCGGCAAGACGACGTTCTTCAACCTGCTGACGGGATTCGACGAGCCCGACACCGGCGACTGGTCCTTCAACGGCACCAGCCTGAACAAGGTCGCCCCCCACAAGGTCGCCCGCATGGGCATGGTCCGCACCTTCCAGCTGACGAAGGTGCTCTCGAAGCTCACTGTGCTCGAGAACATGCGCCTCGGGGCGACCGGCCAGCGCGGCGAGGGCTTCCTCGCGGCGCCGTTCCGGGCCCTGTGGAGCGGTCAGGAGTCCGCCAACACCACGCGGGCTCGCGAGCTGCTCGCCAGGTTCAAGCTGGACGCCAAAGAGTCGGACTTCGCCGGCTCGCTCTCCGGCGGCCAGCGCAAGCTGCTGGAGATGGCCCGGGCCCTGATGGTCTCCCCCGAGCTGGTCATGCTCGACGAGCCGATGGCCGGGGTGAACCCCGCCCTCAAGCAGTCGCTCCTGGGACACGTGAAGTCCCTGCGCGAGGACGGCATGACCGTGCTCTTCGTCGAGCACGACATGGACATGGTGCGTGACATCTCCGACTGGGTCGTCGTCATGGCCCAGGGCAAGGTCATCGCCGAGGGCCCGCCGGACTCGATCATGTCCGACCAGCGGGTCATCGACGCCTACCTCGGCGCCCACCACGACACCGACATCACCCAGCTCGAGGACGTGCTCGAGGCCGAGGGCCACCAGGCACTCGAGGAGGACGGAGACAACCGTGAGTGACCACCCCCCGACCGAGCCCCACTCCACCGAGGGTGGCGAGCCGGAGGCCGTGCCGACGACGTCGACCGTCGACGCCGACGCACGCGCCGAGCACCTGCGTCGGGCCGAGGGCGCGGTCCTGCGCGCCGACAACCTGATCGCCGGCTACATCCCGGGCGTCAACATCCTCAACGGCTCCGACCTCTACTGCCAGGAGGGCGAGCTCGTCGGCATCATCGGCCCCAACGGCGCCGGCAAGTCCACCCTGCTCAAGGCGCTCTTCGGTCTCGTCCGCATCCACACCGGCACGGTGCGCCTGCGCGACGAGGAGATCACCAACGAGCGTGCCGACGTGCTGGTCTCCAAGGGCATCGGGTTCGTGCCGCAGACCGAGAACGTCTTCCCCAGCCTGACGATCGCCGAGAACCTCCAGATGGGCTGCTACCAGGCGCCCAAGATGCTGCAGCAGCGCCTCGACTTCGTCCACGGGGTCTTCCCGACCCTGCGCGACCGCCGCAACCAGCGCGCCGGCTCGCTGTCAGGCGGCGAGCGCCAGATGGTCGCGATGGGCCGGGCCCTGATGATGGAGCCGTCGGTGCTGCTGCTGGACGAGCCGTCAGCCGGGCTGTCCCCGGCGATGCAGGACGAGGTGTTCGTCCAGACGCGAGCCATCAACAAGGCCGGCGTCTCGGTGATCATGGTGGAGCAGAACGCCGCACGGTGCCTGCAGATCTGCGACCGGGCCTACGTGCTCGACCAGGGCCGCAACGCCTACACCGGCACCGGCCAGCAGCTGGCTCGCGACCCGAAGGTCATCGAGCTCTACCTCGGCACGCTCGCCAAGAAGTAGGGCGCGACCCGCCTCGCTCGGGACGGGGCGGCGCACCACTCACCACCAGCGCACGTGAAAGGGCCCCCGGGACGATGTCCCGGGGGCCCTTCACTGTCACTGGGTCACTTCTGGCCCAGGCCGACCTTGATCAGCTCGGGGATGATCTTCTTGGTCTCGTCGAACGAGATCAGGACGATCGCGTCGGGGTCCTGCGCCTTCAGGTCGTTGACCTCGGCGGTGTAGTTCGCCGCGTTGGGGTCGTAGAGCTTGAAGGACACGACGGTGCCGCCGGCCTCCTCGAAGAACTTCTTGACGTTGTTGGCCAGCGCCTCGCCGTAGGAGTCCTGGCGAGCCAGGATCGCGACGTTGTCGTAGCCGTCCTGCTGGACCAGGTTGGCCATGACGGAGCCCTGCAGCACGTCCGAGGGAGCCGTACGGAAGTACAGGCCCTGGTCGGCGTAGGTGTCGAAGGCGGTCGAGGTGTTGGCCGGGGAGATCATGGCCACGCCCGCCTGGGTGATCTGGTCGATCACCGACAGCGACACCGAGGAGGACGCCGCACCGACGACGACGTCGGCCTTGCCGCGGATCAGCTTGCCGGCCTCGGACGGCGCGATGTTGGGCGTGCCGTCACCGGAGTCGGCCTTGACCTGCTTGACGTCCTTGCCGTTGACACCGCCGGCGGCGTTGATCTCCCCTACGGCCAGGTCGACGCCTGCGAACTCCGGGGGGCCGAGGAACGAGAGGTCACCCGACTGCGGCAGCAGCGTGCCGACGGTCAGCGTGCCGTCGCCCTTGGGGATGTTGCCGGAGATCTTCTGGTTGTCGGCGACGCTGTCCACGTCGGGGATCTCACCGGTCGTGTAGCTCTCCGGGGCGTACTTGTTGTCGGCGCCGTACTGGAAGATGCCGATGGTGGCCGAGGACGGCGAGCCCGTGGAGTTGAACTCGATGGGGCCGGAGACACCGTCGTAGTCGATGTCCTTGCCGTCGTTGAGCAGGTCCACGCACGCCTTGAACTCGGTGCACTTCTCCCCACCCGAGGTGACGTCCTGGAGCTTGGAGCCGATCGCCTTGCCGCTGTCGGTCTTGGCAGCGACTGCGGCCAGGGCAGCGATGATCGTGGCGTCGTAGGACTCCGGACCGTAGGTGAAGTCCTTCAGCGCGGGGTCGACCTCGAGCATGCGCTCGCGGAACGAGTCGCCCAGCTCAGCGCCGGGGTACGTCGCCCGCACACCCTCGAGGGTTCCCTCGTCGAAGTCGGCCGAGTAGTCGGCAGTGTTGCCGTCCACGAAATAGAGCTGGGCTCCCTCGGCAGAGGTGCTGCTGTCGCCGGACTTGGTGTCCTCGTCCGTGTCTCCATCGCCACCGCAGCCAGCCAGCACGAGCGCACTCGCGACGGCAAGCACCCCGAGTCGGGCGCTCGTCTTGTTGAGCTTCATGAACCCTCCGGTCATTCAGGTGATGCGGGCGCGCGGATGCTGCACCCGCGAGTCAACCTAGCCCGCGGAGGGGCCGCTGGGCGGGGGCCGCAGCGGCTGTTGCCAAGTTGTGACCTGTGGCACAGTGGGCGATTATCGGACGTCCGGCCCCGGCCCGTGCTCGACGACTCCGTCGGCCACCTGCTTCATCGACAGCCGCAGGTCCATCGCCGTCTTCTGGATCCACCGGAATGCCTCGGACTCCGAGAGCCCCATGCGCTCCTGCAGCACACCCTTGGCCCGGTCGACCGCCTTGCGTGTGGCGAGGGAGTCCTGGAGCGAGGAGACCTCCCTCTCGAGCACGGTGATCTCGGCGAACCTGCTGAGAGCCATCTCGATGGCGGGGACCAGGTCGGTGCGCTGGAACGGCTTCACCAGGTACGCCATCGCGCCGGCGTCCCGGGCGCGCTCCACCAGCTCGCGCTGGGAGAAGGCGGTCAGGATCACCACAGGAGCGATCCGCTCGCCGGCGATCACCTCGGCAGCGGCGATCCCGTCGAGGACCGGCATCTTCACGTCGAGCACCACGAGGTCGGGCCGGTGCTCCCTGGCCAGGTCGATGGCCCGCTGGCCGTCGCCCGCCTGGCCGACCACGTCGTAGCCCTCCTCGGCGAGCATCTCGGCGAGGTCCATGCGGATCAGCGCCTCGTCCTCGGCGATCACCACGCGCCGGGCGGGGGCGGACTGGGATTCCACGGGCTGGCTCACGACGGCAAGGCTAGTCGGGATAGGGTTTCGGAGCCGATTCGCCCCGGTAGTCCAACGGCAGAGACACGGTGCTCAAACCACCGCCAGTGTGAGTTCGAATCTCACCCGGGGCACCGCAGTCCTCAGCGCTCCCGGCGGTAGGCGGGTGCGAGGGCGTTGATGGCATCGCCCATGCGGTGGATCCGCAAGGCGTTGGTCGACCCGGGGATGCCGGGCGGGCTCCCGGCGATGAGGACGACGAGGTCGCCCTCCTCCACCCGGCCGATGTGCAGCAGCGCCTCGTCGACCTGGGTCACCATCTCGTCGGTGTGCTCCACCTCTGCCATCTTGAACGTCTCCATCCCCCATGTCAGCGACAGCTGGGAACGGACACGATCGGTGGTGGTGAAGGCCAGCAGGGGCGTCTCGCCGCGGTAGCGGGCCAGCCGCCGGGCGGAGTCGCCGCTGGAGGTGAAGGCGACGAGGTACTTCGCCCCGACCCTCCTGGCCACCTCGGTGGCGGCCTTGGCGATCACTCCACCCCTGGTCCGCGGCTCCGCGTCGATCACGGCCATGTGGGTCAGTCCGTGGGCCTCGGTCGAGGTGATGATGCGGCCCATGGTCTCCACCGTCTCCACCGGGTAGTCGCCGACCGAGGTCTCGCCCGAGAGCATCACCGCGTCGGCCCCGTCGAGGACGGCGTTGGCGACGTCGGAGGCCTCGGCCCGGGTCGGAGCCGGCGCCGAGATCATCGACTCGAGCATCTGGGTCGCGACGATGACCGGCTTGGCGTTGGTCCGCGCCTTGTCCACCAGCAGCTTCTGGTGGACGGGCACGTCCTCGAGCGGGCACTCCACGCCGAGGTCGCCGCGCGCCACCATGATCCCGTCGAAGGCGTCGATGATCTCGTCGATGTTGTCCAGCGCCTGGGGCTTCTCGATCTTTGCGATGACGGGGACGAGGACGCCCTCCTCCTCCATCACCCGGCGCACGTCGGCGGCGTCGGCCGCGCTGCGTACGAAGCTGAGCGCCACGAAGTCGACGCCGAGCCGCAACGCCCAGCGCAGGTCGGCCACGTCCTTGTCCGACAGCGCCGGCACGGAGACGGGGACCCCGGGCAGGTTGATGCCCTTGTGGTCGCTGACCTGTCCCCCGACCTCGACCTCGGTCACGACGTCCTGGTCCTCGACGGACAGCACGCGCAGCCTGACCTTGCCGTCGTTGACCAGCACCTGGTCGCCCACGCCGACGTCGCCGGGCAGGCCGTCGTACGTCGTGCCGCTGGTCGTCGCGTCGCCCTGGACGTCGCGCGTGGTGATGGTGAACCGGTCCCCCGCGACCAGTGTCACCGGCCCGTCGGCGAACCTCCCCAGCCGGATCTTCGGCCCCTGGAGGTCGGCGAAGACGCCGATGGCGTGGCCGGTGGCATCCGACGCCTCGCGCACGAGGCGGTACAGGCGCTCGTGGTCGGCGTACCGCCCATGGCTCATGTTGAGCCGGGCGACGTCCATCCCTGCGTCCACGAGGGCCCGGATGCGCTCCGGGGAGTCCACTGCCGGTCCGAGGGTGCACACGATCTTCGCTCTACGCACCCGACCACCCTAGACAACGGCTTGGAACGTTCAAAGGACGGGCTCTCACACGACGAGCGGTCGCTCGTGGGGCAGCACCGGCGTCGGCAGCGAGGTCGACCCCGTGAGGTAGGCGTCCACCGCCGCCGCGGCCCCGCGCCCCTCCGCGATCGCCCACACGATCAGCGACTGGCCACGACCGACGTCCCCGGCGACGAACACCCCGTCGACCGACGAGGCGTACGACTCGTCGCGACGGACGTTGCCCCGCTCGTCGAGCTCGACGTCGAGCTGCTCGAGCAGGCCCGCACGCTCCGGCCCCACGAAGCCCATCGCCAGCAGCACCAGCTGGGCGGGGATCTCCCGCTCGGTGCCCGGCACGGGCTGGAACGAGCCGTCGACCTCGACCAGGCGAAGGCCGGCGACGTGGCCGTCGGCGTCGCCGACGAACTCCTGCGTCGACACGGCGTAGACGCGCTCGCCGCCCTCCTCGTGGGCCGAGGACACCCTGAACAGCATCGGGTACGTCGGCCACGGCTGCCCCTCGGGACGCTCGGTCCCGGGCTGGGGCAGGATCTCCAGCTGGGTGATCGAGCGGGCTCGCTGCCGGATGGAGGTGCCGAGGCAGTCGGCCCCGGTGTCACCGCCACCGATGATCACGACGTCCTTGCCCGTGGCGAGGATCTGTCCCTCCACCTCCTCGCCCAGCGCTGCGCGGTTGGCCTGGGGCAGGAACTCCATCGCCTGGTGGATGCCGCCCAGGTCGCGTCCGGGGACCGGGAGGTCGCGAGCGTCCGTGGCGCCCATCGCGAGCACGACAGCGTCGTAGCGCGTGAGCAGCTGCTGGCCGGTCAGGTCCCCGCCGACGTCGACGCCCGGGCGGAAGATCGTGCCCTCCCGGCGCATCTGGTCCAGCCGTCGGTCGAGGAACTTCTTCTCCATCTTGAACTCGGGGATCCCGTAGCGCAGCAGGCCACCGATGCGGTCGGCGCGCTCGAAGACGGCGACGGTGTGCCCGGCCCGGGTGAGCTGCTGGGCCGCGGCCAGGCCGGCCGGCCCGGACCCCACGACGGCCACGGTGCGACCCGAGTGCCACTCCGGCTCCTGGGGACGGACGTAGCCCGAGCCCCAGGCGCGCTCGACGATCGACACCTCGATGTTCTTGATCGTCACGGGGTCCTGGTTGATGCCCAGGACGCACGCGGTCTCGCACGGTGCGGGGCACAGCCTCCCGGTGAACTCCGGGAAGTTGTTGGTCAGGTGGAGGCGGTCCATCGCCTCGTCCCAGTCATCGCGCCAGAGCAGGTCGTTCCACTCCGGGATGATGTTGCCCAGCGGGCACCCCTGGTGGCAGAACGGGATGCCGCAGTCCATGCAGCGACTCGCCTGGGTCTTGATGATCGGCAGCAGCGCCCGGCCGACCCCCTCGGGGTAGACCTCGTTCCAGTCGTTGACGCGCTCCGCGACGTCGCGGCGGCGGGCCACCTCTCGGCCGTGGTTGAGAAAACCCTTGGGGTCAGCCATGAAGCACCTCCATGATCCGGGCCGCAGCCTCGTCCTCGTCGAGGCCCTCCTCGAGGGCCTCCGTCCGGGCGTCGAGCACCCGCTTGTAGTCACCCGGCATCACCTCGGTGAACCGGGCCAGGGCGGCGTCCCACTCGGCCAGCAACGCTGCTGCCACGGTGGACCCGGTCTCCTCGGCGTGCTGCACCACCAGGGCGCGCAGCTCCTCCGCCGCGTCGCCCGCGACGGGAGACAGGTCGACCAGCTCGAGGTTGACCAGGGCCGGGTCGAGGTCGAGGACGTACGCCCGGCCTCCGGACATCCCGGCCGCGACGTTGCGGCCGGTGGGACCGAGGATCACGACGACTCCCCCGGTCATGTACTCGCAGGCGTGGTCGCCCACGCCCTCGACGACCAGGCTGGCCCCGGAGTTGCGCACGCCGAAGCGCTCACCGGCCCGGCCCCGGAGGAACACCTGGCCCGACGTCGCGCCGTAGCCGATCGTGTTGCCGGCGATGACCTCCTCGCTGCCGTCGAAGGGAGCCTCGCGGGACGGGCGCACCACGATGCGACCACCGGAGAGTCCCTTGGCCACGTAGTCGTTGCCGTCGCCCTCGAGCCGCAGCGTGATGCCGCGCGGCACGAAGGCGCCGAACGACTGCCCGGCCGATCCCGTGAAGGTGAGGTCGATCGTGCCCTCGGGCAGGCCCTCACCGCGGTAGCGCTTGGTCACCTCGTGGCCGAGCATCGTGCCCACCGTGCGGTTGACGTTGCGGATCGCGACCTGGCCGCGTACGGGCTCGCCGTGGTCGAGCGCCGGGGCGCACATCTGGATCAGCTGGTTGTCCAGCGCCTTGTCCAGGGCATGGTCCTGCGCCTTGGTGCAGCGCAGGTCCTGGCCGGCGAACTGGCCGTGGCTGCCGTGGGCCGAGGCCTCGTGCAGGATCGGCGTCAAGTCCAGGCCCGACGCCTTCCAGTGCGAGACGGCGGGCTGGACGTCGAGGACACCCACGTGGCCGATGGCCTCGTCCAGGCTGCGGAAGCCCAGCTCGGCCAGCAGCTCGCGGACCTCCTGGGCGATGAACTCGAAGAAGTTCACGACGTACTCGGCCTTGCCGCTGAACCGCTCCCGCAGGACGGGGTTCTGGGTGGCGACGCCCACCGGACAGGTGTCGAGGTGGCAGACGCGCATCATGATGCAGCCGCTCACCACCAGCGGAGCCGTGGCGAAGCCGTACTCCTCCGCGCCCAGCAGGGCCGCGATCACCACGTCACGCCCGGTCTTGAGCTGGCCGTCGGCCTGCACCACGATGCGGTCCCGCAGCCCGTTGAGCAGCAGCGTCTGCTGGGTCTCGGCCAGGCCGAGCTCCCACGGACCGCCCGCGTGCTTGAGGGAGGTGAGCGGGGAGGCGCCGGTGCCGCCGTCGTGGCCGGAGACCAGCACGACGTCCGCGTGGGCCTTGGAGACGCCCGCCGCGACCGTGCCGATGCCCGTCTCGGAGACCAGCTTCACGTGGATGCGGGCCGCCGGGTTGGCGTTCTTGAGGTCGTGGATGAGCTGGGCCAGGTCCTCGATGGAGTAGATGTCGTGGTGCGGCGGCGGGCTGATCAGCCCCACGCCCGGCGTCGAGTGCCGGGTCTTGGCCACCCACGGGTAGACCTTGTGACCGGGCAGCTGTCCGCCCTCGCCCGGCTTGGCGCCCTGGGCCATCTTGATCTGGATGTCGTCGGCGTTGGTGAGGTACTCCGAGGTGACGCCGAACCGGCCCGAGGCGACCTGCTTGATCGCGGACCGCCGCTCGGGGTCGTACAGCCGCTCCGGGTCCTCGCCGCCCTCGCCGGTGTTGGACTTGGCGCCGAGACGGTTCATCGCGATCGCCAGCGTCTCGTGCGCCTCCTGGCTGATGGAGCCGTACGACATCGCACCGGTGGAGAACCGCTTGACGATCTCGGAGACCGGCTCGACCTCGTCGATGTCGATCGGCGGCCGAACGCCCTCACGGAAGCGGAAGAGCCCACGCAGGGTCATCAGCCGCTCCGCCTGCTCGTTCACGCGGCGGGTGTACTGCTGGAAGATGTCGTAGCGCCCGGTGCGCGTGGAGTGCTGCAGGCGGAACACCGTCTCGGGGTCGAACAGGTGCGGCTCGCCGCCGCGGCGCCACTGGTACTCGCCGCCGATCTCCAGCTCACGGTTCCAGGGAGCGATCCCGCCCCGGGGGTAGGCCGTGGCGTGGCGCCGGGCCACCTCCTCGGCGATGACGTCGAGGCCCACGCCGCCCAGGCGGGACGTGGTGCCGGTGAAGTAGGCGTCGACGACCTCGGGGGAGAGTCCGATCGCCTCGAAGATCTGCGCCCCGGTGTAGGACGCGACCGTCGACACGCCCATCTTCGACATCACCTTGAGCACGCCCTTGCCGAGCGCCTTGATCAGGTTGGCGACGGCCTTCTCGGGGTCGACCTTCACGTAGTAGGCCTGTCGGGCGAGGTCCTCGACCGACTCCATGGCCAGGTAGGGGTTGACGGCGGCGGCGCCGAACCCGACCAGCAGGGCGACGTGGTGCACCTCGCGCACGTCACCGGCCTCCACGAGCAGGCCCACCTGGGTGCGGGTCTTCTCGCGCACGAGGTGGTGGTGCACGGCGCCGGTGAGCAGCAGCGACGGGATCGGGGCCAGCTCCTGGGTGGAGTGGCGGTCTGACAGCACGATGATGCGGGCGCCGTCGGCGATCGCGGCCGAGACCTCCTGACAGAGCTCCTCGAGGCGGGCCGCCAGTGCCGCTCCCCCGCCCTCGACCTCGTAGAGGCCGCGGACCACGTGCACTTGGAACCCCGGCATGTCGCCGTTGCGGTTGATGTGGCGGATCTTGGCCAGGTCGTCGTTGGAGAAGACGGGGAACGGCAGCACGATCTGTCGGCACGAGGACGCGCCGGGCTCGAGCAGGTTGGCCTCGGGCCCGATGGAGCCGTTGAGGCTGGTGACCAGCTCCTCGCGGATGGCGTCCAGCGGCGGGTTGGTCACCTGGGCGAACAGCTGCGTGAAGTAGTCGAAGAGCAGCCGCGGCTTCTCGCTCAACGCGGCGATCGGCGTGTCCGTGCCCATCGAGCCGATGGCCTCCCCGGCGCCGTTGGCCATCGGGGACAGCAGGATGCGCAGCTCCTCGTGGGTGTAGCCGAAGATCTGCTGGCGGCGGGTGACCGAGGCGTGCGTGTGCACGATGTGCTCGAGCTCGTCGAGGTCGTCGAGCTTGACCAGCCCGGCGTGCAGCCACTCCGCGTACGGGTGCTCGGCCGCGAGTGCCGCCTTGATCTCCTCGTCCTCGACGATGCGGTGCTCCGCGGTGTCGACGAGGAACATCCGGCCGGGCTGCAGGCGACCCTTGCGCACGACCCGGGCGGGGTCGATGTCGAGCACCCCGACCTCGCTGGCCAGCACGACCAGGTCGTCGTCGGTCACCCAGTAGCGCGCCGGGCGCAGGCCGTTGCGGTCGAGCACCGCGCCGATCTGGGTGCCGTCGGTGAAGACCACCGCGGCAGGCCCGTCCCACGGCTCCATGAGCGCGGAGTGGAACTCGTAGAACGCGCGCTTGGCCTCGTCCATCCCCTCGTGGTTCTCCCACGCCTCGGGGATCATCATCAGCACCGAGTGCGGCAGCGAGCGCCCACCCATGTGCAACAGCTCGAGCACCTCGTCGAAGGAGGCCGAGTCCGACGCCCCCGGGGTGCAGATCGGGAACAGCCGCTCGAGGTCACCGGGGATGAGGTCGCTGTCGAGCAGGGCCTCCCGTGCCCGCATCCAGTTGCGGTTGCCCATCACGGTGTTGATCTCGCCGTTGTGGGCGATGAAGCGGAAGGGGTGTGCCAGCGGCCACGACGGGAACGTGTTCGTCGAGAAGCGGGAGTGGACCACGGCCATCGCCGAGGCCATCTGCTCGTCGCGGAGGTCGGGGAAGAACTCGTCGAGCTGCTCGGTGGTGAGCATGCCCTTGTAGCCCAGGGTCCGCGAGGACAGCGTCGGGAAGTACGCGGACGTCTCGTGCTCGCTGCGCTTGCGCAGGCAGAAGGCCATGCGCTCCAGCTCCATCCCCTGTCGCCCGCCCGCGGACACGAAGAGCTGGACGAACGTGGGCATCACGCTGCGCGCGGTGGCGCCGAGCACCGCGTCGTCGGTGGGGACCTCGCGCCAGCCGAGGACCTTGAGGCCCTCCTCGATGGCGATCGTCTCGATCTGGCGGCGGACGGCGTCGACCTCGTCGGCCGAGCCCGGGATGAAGGCGGTCCCGACGGCGTAGTGACCGGCCTCGGGAAGCGGGAACTCGACCGCCTGGCGCAAGAAGGCGTCGGGAACCTGCATCAGGATGCCGGCGCCGTCGCCGGAGTTCGTCTCGGCTCCCGCGGCACCGCGGTGGTCGAGGTTGCGCAGGGCGGTCAGTGCCCGGGCCACGATGTCGTGGCTGGCCACACCCGTCAGGGTCGCGACGAACGCGACACCGCAGGCGTCCTTCTCGTGTCGGGGGTCGTACAGACCCTGGCCCGGAGGGAATGCGTGCATGGCACTCTCCCGTCGTCGTCACAGCGCTCGCGAGACCGTGGCCCGCAGAGCGCTTCGATGGGCGGTTCCGCGAGGGACGACGTTGGCCCAAGCCCGGAAAACCTACCACTTCCCGAGCAGCGGCGCCTCCACCCAGGCTCAGGAGACGGCTGTGCCCTGCTCCGAGGGGGTCTCGTCGGCTCCTCGGCGCACCACGTCCTCACGGCCGGGGTGACGCCGGGCGGACCACCAGAAGAAGGCTGCCGCCAGCGCGAACATCACGATCGACGTCCACACGTTGAGGCGCAGGCCGAGGACGTCGTCCATCTGCACGTCGTCGACCCGGAGATACTCGATCCAGCCCCGACCCGCCGTGTAGAGCATGACGTAGAGGGCGAGCACCCGGCCGTGTCCCAGGCGGAACCGGCGGTCGGCCCAGATCAGCACGGCGAAGGCGGCCAGGCACCAGAGCGACTCGTAGAGGAACGTCGGGTGATGGTAGGTGTGCCCGATCACGGAGCCGTCCGGGCCGATCCGGTCGATCTCCAGCTTCCACGGGAGGTCGGTCTCGCGGCCGTAGAGCTCCTGGTTGAACCAGTTGCCCCACCGGCCCAGCGCCTGGGCGACCAGCACACCGGGCGCCAGCGCATCCAGCAGTGGCAGCACCCTGATGCCTCGTAGCCGGGCCCCGATCCACACGCCGAGGGCGCCCAGTGCGATCGCACCCCAGATGCCGAGGCCGCCGCGCCACACGTAGAGGGCGGTGACAGGGTTCTGTCCCTCCCCGAAGTAGAGCTGCCAGTCGGTGGCCACGTGGTAGAGCCGACCACCCACCAGCCCGAACGGGACGGCCCACAGCGCCAGGTCGCTGACCTCCCCCGGGCGACCCCCACGGGCCACCCAACGTCGCTCGCCCCACCAGATGGCGAACACGATGCCGGCGATGATGCACAGGGCGTAGGCGCGCAGCGGGACGGGGCCGAGGTACCAGACCCCTTCGGCCGGGCTGGGGATGGTCAGCAGGGTCACGGCGCGGTCACCACTCGGCGAGGAGGAGGTGGACGTCCTGGGCCAGCTGGGCCTGGGAGATGCTCTCGTTCCAGTAGACCGGCACCTCGTCGTCGCCGTCGACGGCGAGGATCTGCGTGCCGTGGGTGACCTCGTAGCCACCGCTGGGCATCTTCTCGCCCTGCTCGATGCCGACGCCCACGCTCAGCCCGAGCTCGACGATGTCCTGCAGCTCACCGGTCACCCCGGTGAAGGTGGGGTCGTAGGCCGCGACGTAGTCACCCATGACCTCGGGGGTGTCACGCGCGGGGTCGGTGGTGACGACGACGACGTCGACGCGCTCGCGGTCGGCGTCGCTGAGGCGGGTCATCGTCCCGGCCAGGGTGGACATGACCTGCCCGCAGATGTCGGGGCAGTGGGAGTAGCCGAAGAACAGCAGCGTGAGGGGCTTGTCCGTCTCGTCCGCGAGGACGAACGGCTCCCCGTCGGCG
>JAJPEO010000004.1 GCA_021166815.1 Nocardioides sp. | reverse complement strand
AGCCGACGGTGCCGGCGGTGACCGTCGTGGGCAGCGCGGTGTCGTCCTTGACCTCGGGCGCAGGCGTCGGCGTCGGCGTCGAGGTGGCGTCGTCGGGCAGGACCTCGGTCGGTTCCTCGGTCGGTTCCTCGGTCGGTTCCTCGGTCGGCTCTTCGGTCGGTTCCTCGGTCGGTTCCTCGGTCGGTTCCTCGGTCGGCTCGCACACCACGGCCGGGTGGTCGTAGGCGAACTTGTACTCGACGTGGGTCACTGCGTCGTGGTGCTCGACCACGGCCTCCCAGTGGAACCAGTCGGCCCTGCCGGGCTTACCCATGTCGTAGTTGCCGCGCTCGTTGACCCCTGGGTCACCGGGTTGCGGGTGACCGCTGTGGTTGCCCTGGTTCTCGCTCCACCGCTCGTGCGGCCAGGGCGGCCCCAGCGGGTCGTCCTCGTCCCACTCGGCGTTGCCGGGGTTCCACGTCCAGTTGGTGTAGCCCACGATCTCGTCGTAGGCCTCCTCGTCGACGACGACCTGCTCGTCGACCTGGTACCAGCCTTCGCCGGGCGCCTCGAGCACCCAGTCGGTGGTCTCGGTCCACGCGTCCTCCGGGACGCATGGCTCCGCGGACGCGCTGCTGCCGACGGCCAGCAGGATGCCTCCCGCCAGCACGGCCAAGAGCCCCGCCATGCCCAGCGCGAGTGCGGTTCGCACCCACCCGCGCGTCGCGTTGTTCGTGGACATTGTCCCCACCCCATTCCTCGAAGGTGGAAGGCAGAAGGCACTGCCTTCCACCTACATCCTGGAATGCCCATGGGGGTATCTCAACGAATTGTGACCAAGGGATCACAAATGCGCGAAAACCCCCATTTGAAGGGGGTTTTCGGGCCATTGCGGTCTAGTCAGGATGAGCGTTCAACTGCCCTCGGCGAGCTCGCGAGAACGGTTGCGCGCAGCCTCCATCGCAGCGAGGAACGCGGCCCGGACGCGGTGGATCTCGAGCTCGCGCAACGCACTGGCGGTGGTGCCCGAGGGCGAGGTGACCTGCTCGCGCAGGACGGTCGGGTGGGTGCCGGTCTCCTGCAGCATCCTCGCGCTGCCGACCAACGTCTGCACCACGAGGTCGGTGGCCGTCGCGCGCGGCAGGCCGAGGTGGACGCCGGCCTCGATCATCGACTCCACGACGAAGAAGATGTAGGCCGGGCCCGAGCCGGAGATGGCCGTCACCGCGTCCATCTGCTTCTCCGGGATCCGCAGCACCTTGCCGGTGGACGCCATCAGCGACTCGGCCTCGGCCAGGTGGGAGTCGTCGCAGTGGGAGCCGGGCGCGATGGCCGCCATCCCCTCGTCGACGAGCGCGGGCGTGTTGGGCATGACGCGGACGACGGCCACGCCCTCGGGCACGCGGGACTCGATGAAGGCGGTGGTGATGCCGGCTGCCAGGGAGACGACGAGCTGGCCGGGGTGCAGCTCCGGGGCGATCTCCTCGAGCACGTCGGCCATGTCCTGCGGCTTGACGACCAGGGCGACCGTCTCTGCCTTCGCAGCCGCCTCGCGGTTGGAGCAGACGGCCACGCCGTAGCGCTCCTCCAGCTCACGGGCGCGCTCCTCGCGCTTCTCCCCGACGATGATCTGGTCGACGCGCCGACCGGCACGGACCAGCCCGGACAGCAGGGTCTCCCCCATCACTCCGGCGCCGATGATGGCTGTGGTCATGCGGGGCTCCTACTTCTTGCTGATCAGTGATCGGACGAACACGGCGAGGTTCTGCGGCTTCTCGGCCATCCGACGCATCAGGTAGCCGTACCACTGGGTGCCGTAGGGCACGTACACCCGCATCGTCTCACCCGCGGCCGCCAGTCGTGCCTGCTCCGCCGGGCGGATGCCGTAGAGCATCTGGAACTCGTAGGTCCCGGGCTGCCGGCCGAAGCGGCTCGCCAGGGTGGTCGCGATCTGGATCATCCGTGGGTCGTGGGTCGCCACCATCGGGTAGCCCTGCCCGGCCATGAGCACCTTGAGGCACCTCACGTAGGACCGGTCGACGTCGAGGGAGTCCTGGTAGGCCACCTCCTCGGGCTCCATGTAGGCGCCCTTGCACAACCGCACCCGCGACCCCTCGTGGGCCAGGGCCCGGCAGTCGGCCTCGGTGCGGTGCAGCATCGCCTGGAGCACCCCGCCGGTCTCGGGGAAGTCCTTGCGCAGCTCGCGCAGGATCGCCAGCGTCGAGTCGGTGGTCGTGTGGTCCTCCATGTCGAGGGTGACCATGCTGCCCGCGTTGCGTGCGGCCCGGCAGATGTCTCGGGCGTTCTCCAGCGCGATCTTGTGGCCGTGCTGCGGCAGGGCCTGGCCGATGGCGCTCAGCTTGACCGACACCTCCGCCCTGGTGGACAGCCCGGCGTCGACCAGCTGGGACAGCAGCTCCTTGTACGCCGCCACGGTCGCATCGGCCATCGACGCGTCGGTGGTGTCCTCGCCGAGGTGGTCGAGGGACACGTACAGGCCGTCCGACACCAGGCGCGAGGTCGCCTCGACCGCGTCCCGGGTGCGCTCGCCGGGCACGTAGCTGGCGACGATCCCGGCCGAGACGGGCATCGTCGAGACCAGGTGCTTGATCCGCTGGCTGCGGGCGAGCAGGAGGATCGGTTGACGCAGGAGTGACATGCGCCACAGGTTACGCGGCGGGCCGGGAACCCGACGCGACCGGCTCAGCCCCCGGCTCGGCTGACGGCGTCCGACGACAGGTGGGCCCGCGCGAACTCCAGCGCCTCGCGCAGGTCGGCCTCGCGCTCCTCACGGGTGTTGCAGCGGCGGGTGTTGATCTCGAGCACGACGTGGCCGGTGAACCCGGTCGCCACGAGGTGCTGCAGGAACCGGTCGGCACCCATCACGCCCCGGCCCGGGACGAGGTGCTCGTCCTTGGCGGAGCCGGTGCCGTCGGTGAGGTGGACGTGGCGCAGTCGCTCCCCCATCCGCTGGGCCATCTCGACGACGTCGCTGCGCGCGATGGCGGCGTGGGAGAGGTCGATCGTGGTGTTGGCGAAGTCGTGGGCGCTGGGGTCCCAGCCGGGGAGGTACATCTCCATGCCGCGCTTGGCCGAGGCGCGCCAGGGGTACATGTTCTCCACGGCGAACGCGACGCCGGTCGACGACTCGAGCGCGGCGATGCCCTCGACGAAGGACCGGGCGTAGTCCTTCTGCCTGCGGAACGGCGGGTGGACCACGACCACGTCGGCGCCGACAGCGTGGGCCATCTCCGCCGAGCGCTCGAGCTTGCCCCACGGGTCGGTGCCCCACACCCGCTGGGTGAACAGCAGGCACGGCGAGTGGACCGCGCAGACCGGGATCTCGTGGTGGTCGCTGAGCTGCTTGACCGCTGCGACCTGCTGGCTGAGCGAGTCGACGCCGACCATCACCTCCACCGCGTCGTAGCCCAGCTGGGTCGCCCAGGCGAAGGCGTGGGCGGTCGACTCGGGGTAGACGCTTGCGTTGGAGAGGCCGATGACGGTCATCGCGTGGGCCCCCTGAGGGTGGGCGAGACGATCGAGATCTGGTCGAGGCGCTCCAGGATCACGCCCTCGCGCAGCGCCCACGGGCAGATCTCGAGCTCGGGCAGGTCGAAGATGTCCATGCACGCCTCGGCGACCAGCGCCCCCGGGACGATCTGGTGGGTGCGGCTCTGCGAGACGCCCGGCAGCGCGGCGAGCTCCTCGGGCGAGAGCTCGATGAGCTTGGGGATCCAGCCCGAAAGCGTCGACTGCTCCAGCACCCGCGGCACCAGGGGGCCCTCGCCGCTCGGCGCGGCCCCGCAGATGCGGGCCAGCGAGCGGAAGGTCTTCGACGTCGCGGCCGCCCGGTCGGGCATGCCGGGACGCAGGAGGTGGCCCGCGTCGCGCGCGATCTCGGTGCGGATGCTGCGCCGCAGCTCGCGGATCTGCTCCTTGTCCGGCCGCTGGCCGTCGAACCACGTGCGGGCCAGGCGCGCGGCCCCCAGCGGCAGCGACCACGCCACGTCGGGCGCCTCATCGGTGCCGGCCGCGATCTCCAGCGAGCCGCCGCCGATGTCGAACACCGCGAGCCGGCCGGCCGACCAGCCGAACCAGCGGCGTACGGCCAGGAACGTCAGGCGCGCCTCGTCCTCGCCGGAGAGCACCTCGAGCTCGACACCCGTCTTGTCGAGGACGTGGTCGAGCACGTCGTCGGTGTTGACCGCGTCGCGTACCGCCGACGTCGCGAAGCCGATGATCTCCTCGCAGCCCTTGTCCTCGGCCTCGACCAACGCGGAGGCACAGAAGTCGGTGAGCGCGTCGACGCCCTGCTGGGTGACCGCGCCGTCCTCGTCGAGGTGCTCGGCCAGCCGGAGCGGCTGCTTGTGCGACGATGCCGGGAGTGGCGCCGCGCCGCCGTGGGCGTCCACGACGAGGAGGTGGCCCGTGTTGGAGCCGATGTCGAGGACGCCAAGCCGCATGGATCCAACCTACTCGCGCCGCGCGACGTCGACCGGCCATCCCGCGGGTCGTGGGCGGGAACCGGCGTCCACCCGGCGGCGTCCAAGGCTCATGACCGCGCGATCCCCACTGGCCCTCGTGCTCGCCCTCCTCCTGGCCGCCGGCGTCCTCGCCGGCTGCGGCGACTCCGCCCCCGGCCCCGACCCCGATCCCCACGGCGACGTGACCTCGAGCGACGCGGCGGTCCGCATCGTCGGCGACGACGAGGCCGACCTGCTGCTCTACGTCAGCAACCAGTCCTTCGACGAGGAGCAGGTGGACCTCACCGTCGTCATCGACGGGCTCACCGTCGTGGACGGCGAGTTCGACGTCGCCGGCCAGCACAACTGGGTGGCCTTCCCCCTCGCCATGGAGCCCGGCGACCACGAGCTCACGGCGACCTCCGACACCGGCGCCGAGCTGCGTGAGTCGTTCCGGATCCCCCGCCAGGGCAAGCGGTACGCCGTCATCGACCACTGGGGCGAGGACGGCTCGGCCGAGCTGACGTGGCTCATCCAGCGCGAGCCGCTCGCCTTCGCCTGAGCGCGTAGGGTGTGCCGGTGCCCGAAGTGGACCTCGGTTTCCCCCGCGCCTTCGTCGAGTTCACCGACCCCGCGGACGCCGCCCAGGTCTTCCGCTGCGACCTGACGTGGCTCACGTCGTCGTTCATGTGCATCTTCGGCCAGGGCTGCCAAGGCATCTACGCGGACTCCCCCGACGTCGGGTGCTGCACCCTCGGCGCGCACTTCGCCGACGAGGACGACGAGTCGCGCGTGGCGGCGTACGTCGCACAGCTCACGCCCGAGCAGTGGCAGTTCCACCCGGCCAACGAGGGCAGGACCCGCCCGGTCCGCAAGAAGGACTGGACCGAGACCGACGACGACGGCGAGCGCAAGACCCTCGCGATCGAGCACGACGGACAGAGTGCCTGCATCTTCCACAACCGGGCCGACTTCCCCACCGGCGCGGGGTGCGCCCTGCACGGCCTGGCCCTGCAGCAGGGCCGCAACCCGCTGGAGACCAAGCCCGACGTGTGCTGGCAGCTGCCCATCCGCCGCCAGTTCCGCACCGTCGAGCGGGCCGACGACACCTCCTACCTCGAGGTCTCCATCGGCGAGTACGACCGGCGCGGCTGGGGCCCGGGAGGCCACGACCTCGACTGGTACTGCTCGGGCAACACCGAGGCGCACGTCGCCCTCGAGCCTGTCTACGTGACCCACGAGCCCGAGCTCACCGAGCTGATGGGCAGGCCCGCCTACGAGGAGCTCGTACGCCACTGCGAGGCGCACCTGCGGTCGCGTTCGGCACTGGCCCTGCACCCCGCCGACCCGCGCTGAGCGCACGCTCCCGCACAAGTCTCGACGTCAAGACACCCCCACCCCGGTGTCAAGGGTCTGAGAGTCACCCCACACAATCTCTGCATGCGCCTGGACCACGTCAGCTTCGCCGCCGGACCCGACGGTCTGCGTGCCACTGCCCAGCGCATCGGGGAGCTGCTCGGTGCGGAGTTCAAGGACGGTGGCGTCCACCCTCGGTTCGGCACCCGCAACATGATCCTTCCGTTGGCCGACGACACCGTCGACAACACCTACCTCGAGATCGTCGAGGTGCTCGACCACCCGGCCAGCGACAAGGCCCCCTTCGGCCAGGCCGTGCGCGCCCGCTCCGCCCTCGGCGGTGGCTGGCTCGGCTGGGTCGTCGGCGTCGACGACATCTCCCAGATCGAGCAGCGCCTGGGCCGTGAGGCCGTCAAGGGCAACCGGCACCGCCCCGACGGCACCGAGCTGCTGTGGAAGCAGATCGGCGTCAACGGCCTGATCTCCGACCCGCAGCTGCCGTTCTTCATCGAGTGGGAGTCGCCCGCCGACGTGCGCCCCGGCGCCGGCGCGACCGGCGAGTTCACCCTCGAGTGCATCGAGATCGCCGGCGACCCGCTGCGCGTCAGCGAGTGGCTCGGCGAGAGCGTCGAGGCGCCGCTGGAGGACGTCAAGGTCGAGTGGGTCGCCCCCAACGGCACCCCCGGCATCGTCGCGATCCAGGTCCAGACCCCGTCCGGCCTCGTACGCATCTGAGATGTCGCGCTCGGGCACCACGCCCAGCCCCAACATCTGGCACCACCCCGAGACCTACGAGATCGAGAACCACGCCGCCGACCCCCACGGCCGCATCGAGGCCGCCATGCGCTCGGTGACCGACTGGTCGGGCCGCACCCTGCTCGACATCGGGTGCGGCACCGGGTTCCACCTGCCCCGTTGGGCCCAGGACGCCGCCACGGTGATCGGCGTCGAGCCCTACGCCCCGCTGGCCCAGGTCGCCCGACGTCGCGTACGTCGCCTCCCCCACGTCACGGTGCTGGAGGGCAGCGCCCAGGCGCTGCCGCTGCCCGACGCGTCCGTGGACGTCGTCCACGCCCGGTGGGCCTACTTCTTCGGCCCCGGCTGCGAGCCCGGACTCGCCGAGCTCGACCGGGTGGTCCGGCGCGGTGGCGCGGCGTTCGTCATCGACAACGACGCCACCCGCTCGACCTTCGGTCGCTGGTTCCGGCGCGGCTACCCCGACATCGACCCCGACGCGGTGGAGCGGTTCTGGTCCACCCGCGGCTGGACCCGCACCCCCGTCGACATGGGCTGGTCGTTCACCTCGCGCGAGGACCTCGAGGCGGTCGTGCGCATCGAGTTCACCCCCGAGGTGGCCGACGCCGTCATCGCCGAGCACGAGGGGCTCGAGGTCGACTACGCCGTCAACGTGTGGTGGCGGCGCTGGTGACGCTGGCTGGGTGAGCCCGGGCCGCTGACCGCTCACGCGCGCAGCGAGGACTCCCGCACCGCCAGCGTGGGTGCCAGCAGCACCCCTTCGGGCTGGGCCCCCCGTCCGCCGAGCAGCGAGCTGAGGATGCGCACGATCTCGACGGCGACGTCCTCCAGGGGCTGGCGTACGGACGTGAGGCCCACGGGGAAGACCTGCGCGACCTGGGAGTCGTCGAAGCCGACGACCGCGACGTCGCGTCCCGGCGCGATCTGGCGGATCCACAGCGTGTGCAGCACGCCCATCGCCAAGGTGTCGGAGGCGCACACGAACGCCGTGGGCGCCGCCGTGTCGAGCAGCGTGGCCGCCGCCCGGGCGGCGTCCTCGACCGAGTCGAGCACGCGGGCGTCCAGGTCGTCGGTGGCGAGGCCGTGGTCACGCATCGTGGCCTCCCAGCCCGTACGCCGGTCCTGGCCGATCGGGGAGTCGTGTCGCCAGCCGAGCCACGCGATGCGGGTGTGGCCCTGCTCGACGAGGTGCTCGGTGGCGAGGCGGGTGCCGGCCGCCCCGTCGACGTCGACCCAGGAGTGGCGCGGCGCCTCGGCGTCCCACGGCCGGCCGAAGGCGACGAAGGGGGCGCCGTGCTCGTGCAGCCACTTGGCCTGCGGGTTGCCGAGGAAGGTGTCGGTGACGACGAAGGCGTCGACGGCGGTCGCCCGCAGCAGGTCGGCGTACCCGGTGACCGGGTCCTCGCCGACACCGTCGAAGAGCAGCACGTGGTAGCCAGCCTGCTCGCTGGCTGCCACCAGGCTGTGGATGAAGCGGTCCATGGCCGCGTTGGCCGTGCCCTCCTGGACCGCGTGCATCCGCAGGCCGATGAGGGAGGAGGAGCGCATGCGCAGGTTGCGGGCGGCGCGGTTGGGCGAGTAGCCGAGCTCCTCGATGACCTGGCGGACCCGTTCGAGGGTGTCGGCGCGCAGCAGGTCGGGGTTGTTGAGGGCGTTGGAGACCGTCTGACGCGAGACCCCGGCCAGCCGGGCGACATCGGCCAGCGTCGGATGTCCTGTCTGCACCTTGCTCACGTCGCTCGCCCCCCGGCCGTGTGGATCGTTCCAATCATCGAACGACAGCGTACGGCCCCCACACGGGCGAAGGGCCCTTCAAGTATGAGTTGAAGGGCCCTTCTTCGATCCGCGTCCACGAGCCGAAGCCCGGGTCGATGGATCGAATGACGATCCGGATCTCTCCGGTTCGTCGGCCTCCCCTTGCGGAGCGGCTGACTCAGTTCTACTCCTGCCCCACCTCGCGCGCAAGGGGAAAATGAGACCTGGATCACTCTCCACCGCAGGAGCAGGGATCTCCCCATTCGGGGACAGGTTTGTCCACAGTCTCAGTGGGTTGTCCACAGTGAGCGGGCGCGCACTGTGGACAACCGGTCCGTACCACTGCGGGTCGGCCGGCGGTGTCGGCGGTGGTGGCTAGTTTGGGCGCATGTCGAATCAGGCACGGTCCAGGCAGCCCC
>JAJPEO010000383.1 GCA_021166815.1 Nocardioides sp. | reverse complement strand
CGGCCTGACCGCCGAGGAGCCCTTCGACGTGGCGCCGGTGATCCGCGAGGTCGCCGGGTTCATGTACGGCAACCCGGACTACTCGAACCTGCCGCGCAAGCACAAGTACACGATCAGCGGCTGCCCGGCGCAGTGCAACGCCCCCGAGGTGAGCGACGTCGCCCTGGTCGCGCAGGACCGCGACGGCCGGCACGGCTTCACGATGCGGGTGGGTGGCGGCATGACCAACACCCCGCGCATCTCGAGCGACCTCGGGGTGTGGTTCCCCGTCGAGGAGACGCTGGAGGTGCTGCGGGCGACCACCGACGCGTGGCAGAAGGACCTGCGCTACCGCGTCTCGCGCGCCCGGGCGCGGATCAAGTTCATGGTCGACGACCACGGCGTGCAGAAGGTCCGCGAGAAGGTCGAGGCCGAGCTCGGGCGTGCCCTGGCCGACGGCACCGCGCCCACGCCCACGCAGGACGCCGACCACATGGGCATCCACCCCCAGCGTCAGGCGGGGCTGGTCTACATCGGCGTCCCGGTGCCCGTTGGTCGCGTCAGTGGGACGATCCTGGTGCGGCTGGCCGAGGCGATCGAGCCGTTCGGCGGCGACGTCCGCTTCACCCGCCAGCAGAACCTCGTCCTCGGCAACGTGCCGGTCGGGCGGGTCGACGAGGTCAAGGCGCTGCTGGCCGACCTCGGCCTCGACGCCGACCGCGGCCGGGCCTTCGCCCGCTCGATCGCCTGCACCGACCACCGATTCTGCAACTACTCCGTCGCCTCGACCAAGGGCAAGCTCGACGACCTCCTGGAGCGGCTCACGGCTCGCTTCGGTGCCGAGCAGATCGGCGACCTCGCGATCCACGTCGACGGGTGCCCGCACGCCTGCGCGCTGCACTGGGTCGGCGAGATCGGCCTGCAGGGGACGACGACGCGGGTCGAGGGGTCGGACGAGCGGGTCGAGGCCTACGACGTGACCATCGGCGGCGGCCTCGGGACCCGTACCGCACTGGGCCGTCGCCTGCTGCGCCGCGTGCCGACCGGCGAGATCCACGGCGTCCTCGAGCGGCTCGTCGGTGCCTGGCTCGCCGAGCGGGTCGTCCAGGCGCACCCCGAGTCCTACACCCTCACCGATTGGTCCCTCGGGCGCGACGACGCCGACCTGGTCGCGATCGCGATCGGCGCGGAGGGGCAGGAGTCCGCGGCGCCGACCGCGGCCGTGACCGTGCGCGTGCCGGGCCCGCTGCAGCAGTTCGTGGCGGGGGAGGACGCGATCGACGTCGAGGCCGCGACGGTCGGCGAGGCGTTGCGCAGGATCGCCGGCGCGCACCCGCAGTTCGGCGAGCACGTGCTGCCCGACGGCACGGTCGACGGCGCCTTCCTGGTGGCCGTCGGCGACGACGACATCCGCGGCCTCGACGGCCTGCGCACCCCGGTCGAGGCCGGCGCGCAGATCTTCATCGTCATGGCCATGGCCGGCGGCTGAGCCGCACCCCCACCCATCACTTCCCAGACACCGAGAGGAAACCACCCATGACCACCGTGCAGTGGGGACTTGCCCCGACCACCGACGAGGACGGCCGCGTCCAGTTCGACGACCTCGAGATCGGCGAGATCGCGATGGAGCTCGACGACCGCGAGCCCGAGGACGTCATCGAGTGGGCGATCGACGCCCTCGGTGACCGCGTCGCGATCGTGACCGCGCTCCAGGTCGACGGCATGGTCGTGCTCGACATGGCCGCGCGCATCAAGCCCGACATCAGGGTCGTCACCGTCGACACCGGCCGGCTGCCGCAGGAGACGTACGACTTCATCGACCAGGTGCGGGCGGCCTACCCCCAGACCACGTGGGACGTACGGTTCCCCGATGCCACCGAGGTCGAGGCGATGGTGTCGCGCCGCGGCGCGAACCTGTTCCGTACCAGCGTCGAGGAGCGGATGCTGTGCTGCCAGATCCGCAAGGTGCGCCCGCTGGTCAAGGCGCTGCAGGGCGTCGACGGCTGGTTCACCGGGCTCCGGCGCGACCAGTGGGCCTCGCGTGCCGCGATCAGGAAGGTCGAGCTCGACCACGACCACGAGGGCATCGTGAAGATCAACGCCCTGGCCGACTGGGAGAGCGACGAGGTGTGGGACTACGTGCGCACCCACGACGTGCCGACGCACCCGCTCTACGACCAGGGCTACACCAGCTTCGGCTGCGCGCCCTGCACCCGGCCGATCACCGCCGGCGAGGACGACCGCGCAGGCCGCTGGTGGTGGGAGACCGGTGCGCCGAAGGAGTGCGGCATCCACTGCCCCATCGAGACCGGCAGCTTCGAGCACGAGGCGGAGGCGATCTTCGCCGAGGCCGAGCGCAAGGCCAGCGAGAGGCTCTCCTGATGTCCGACGTGCTGACGCTGTCGGAGCCCGAGGCCCAGGCGGTGGCGCAGCTGGCGACGGCGTACGCCACCGCCGTGCCCGAGCAGCGCAGCGCGCCCTACACGGCGCTGGCCCGGGCCGCCCTGGGTGGGCAGCTCGTGGATGACGACCTTGGGACGCTCGAGCGGGTGGTGACCCTGGCGCTGGAGACCGGAAAGGCCCACCAGCTCGGCCTGGCCGAGACCGAGCAGCTCATCGCCGCGGTCTGGGCGCGGACCCCACAGGGGCGCGCCCGGGCCCGGGAGGTCCGCGCGGTCAACGACGTGCTCGCCCGGCTCGCGGGCCGCGAGCTCACCGGGGTCACGGTGTCGAGCCGCCGGCCCGGCCGCTACGCGATCGACCTGCGGGTGACGGGCTTCGCCCTCACCCTCGTGGTGGACCGGGCTGGGGTCGAGGTGCAGCGGTTGGAGACCAGCTGACGACGAAGTGCGGCGCGGGCCGCCGCCCCCCTCGCCCCATGTAACCGGCAGTTAGGAGCACCTCCCGTCGCGCATTCGCGCCGACCCGTGCGTCCAACTGCCGGTTACATGGGGGTGGCGGCAACCAACTGCCGGTTACTTGGGGGTCGCCGGCTGCCAGTGCACCACGAAGTGCGGCGCGGGCGGCAGCCGCAGCGACAGGCGGGCCCCGGCGCCGGGCACGTTGTCGGCCTCGACGCTGCCGCCGTGGCGCAGCGCCACCTGGCGCACGATCGAGAGACCCAGCCCGGAGCCGGGCATGGTGCGCGAGTCGGCCGAGCGGTAGAACCGCTCGAACACGTGGGGCAGGTCGGCCTCCGCGATGCCCGGCCCCTGGTCGCAGACGGTGAGCACGCCGCCGGACAGGCGCACCTCGACGCGGCCGCCCGGCGGCGACCACTTCACCGCGTTGTCGAGCAGGTTGATCGCCGCACGCTCCAGCGAGGTCGCCTCGCCGAGCACCCGCCACCCGTCGAGGTCGACGTCGAACTCGACGCTGTGCGAGCGCAGCCGCACGCGGGCGAGAGCGCGCCCGACGACGTCGGCGAGGTCGAGGGTCTGCACGGCGTGGGTGAGGGGCTCCTCGCGGGCCAGCTCGACGAGGTCACCGACGAGCGTCGAGAGCTCCTCGGTCTGGGCCCGGATGTCGTCGAGCACCTCGCGCCGCGCCTCCTCGGGGATCCCGTTCCCCGCCTGCGACAACAGGTCGACGTTGGTCCGCAGCGCTGTGAGCGGCGTACGGAGCTCGTGGCCGGCGTCGGCCACCAGCTGGCGCTGCCGGTCGCGACTGGCCGAGACGGCGGCGAGCATCAGGTTGAACGAGCGGGCGAGGCGCGCCACCTCGTCGTCGCCCTCGACGCGCAGCGGGGTGAGGTCCTCGGTCTCGGCGATGCGCTCGGCCTGCGTCGTGAGCCGGCGGACCGGGCGCAGGCCGTTGCTCGCGACCGTCCACCCGGCGAGGCCGGCGCTGAGGATGCTGATGCCGACGAAGAGCAGCATGACCAGGCTCAGGCGGCCCAGGGTCGAGTCGACGGGGTCGAGGGACTGGGCGAGCACCAGGGCGCTGTCGCTGCCCGAGCGGGCCGCGGCGACGCGGTAGCGGGTGCCGTCCTCGGCGACGACCGTGCGCAGGCTGCGGTTGCGGTCGCCCTGGGCCACAGCGAGCTCGGGCCCCGCGCCCAGCACGATCCGCGGCTCGTCGCGGACCGCGGTGACGACGCGACCGTCGGCGGTGACGTAGGCGACGCGGACGTCGGCGGCGCCCATCACCCAGGGCGGGTACTGCGCGGACGTCATCGCGGCGAGGGTCGAGTCCTTCGACGCCTTGACCGCCCGGTCCATCAGCGAGTCGTCGAGCGAGCTCAGCACCTGGTGGCGCAGGGTGAGGAACGTGGCGCCGATCATCACCAGCAGCGCGGCGCCCACCGCGACCGCGGTCAGCAGGGCGACACGACTGGCGAGGGAGCGGCGGTAGTGCCAGCGGTTCTCCCGCACCCAGGCGGCCGGCGACGTCGCCATCTGCCTCAGAGCCCGAAGACCTGGTGCTGCCGGGGGACGACGGCCTGCCAGCCCAGCTCGCGCCCGATGCGGGCCCGCAGGGTCTCGGAGGCCTGCGGCTCCCCGTGGACGACGTACGCCTGGCGCGGCGGCGCGGTGAACCCGCCCAGCCAGCGCATCAGCTCGTCGGCGTCGCCGTGCGCCGACAGGGACTGCAGGCTCACGATCTCGGCCTGCACGTGCACCCACTCGCCGAAGATCTTCACGTCGCGACCGCCCTCCTGGAGGGTGCGGCCGCGGGTGCCGACGGACTGGTAGCCCGCGAGCAGCACGGTGTTGCGGCGGTCGGGACCGAACGCCTTGAGGTGGTGCAGGATGCGCCCGCCGGTGGCCATGCCGCTGGCGGACAGCACGATCTTGGGCTTGCGGTCGGCCGAGATGCGCATCGACTCCTCGGGGTCGCGCGTGTAGGTCGCGATGCCGCACACCTTCCGCGCCAGGTCGGGGTCGAGCCGGTGGTCGTCGGGGTGGTGGAGGAGCAGCTCGGTCGCGTTGATCGCCATCGGGCTGTCGAGGTAGATCGGGACCGAGGGGTCCAGCAGGCCGTCGCGGCGCAGTGTCCAGAACCAGTGCAGCAGGCTCTGGGTGCGCCCGACCGCGAAGGCCGGGACGAGCAGCGTGCCGCCGCGCTGGAGGGTGCGCTCGGCGACGGCGAGCAGCTCCGCAGCCGGGTCGGTGCGGTCGTGCAGGCGGTCGCCGTACGTCGACTCCACCACGACGTGGTCGGCGTGGGGCACCGGCTCCGGGTCGGGCATCAGCGGGTCGTCGTAGCGGCCGAGGTCGCCGGAGAGGACGATGCGGCGCCCGCCCCAGTGCAGCTCGACCGTCGCGGCGCCGAGGATGTGGCCGGCGCGGCGGAAGCGGACGGTCGCGCCGTGGCCGATGTCGAAGGTCTCGCCGAACTCGCGGGTCTCGAACGCGCCGATGGCGCGCAGGGCGTCGGCCTCGGTGTAGAGCGGCAGGGCGGGCTTGTGCTTGGACTTGCCGATCCGGTTGAGGAACGCCGCGTCGTTCTCCTGGATGTGGGCGCTGTCGCGCAGGATCAGCTCGGCGACGTCGCGCGTCCCGTCCGTGGAGTAGATCGGGCCCTCGAATCCGTCGCGCACCATCTTGGGCAGGTAGCCGCTGTGGTCGAGGTGGGCGTGGGTGAG
>JAJPEO010000377.1 GCA_021166815.1 Nocardioides sp. | reverse complement strand
GCGCCAGTACGTCGATCGCCGGCAGCCCCAGGTTGCCGCGGCCGGCGACGCGCACGGCCCGCCGACGGTCGCGCCGGCGCGCGCCGAAGCGCCGCGCGAGCTCGGCGGCCCCCCAGGTGGCGTCGGTGCTGGGCAGCATGGTGGTGATGCCCCGGTGGGCCCTCTCCGTGACGGCCTCGGCGACGGCCGGCAGGCAGTGGCCGGTCATCGAGCCAGTGTCGCCCAGGCACAGGTCGACGTAGTCGATGCCGTCGACGTCGGTGAAGCGCCCGCCCTGCGCGGAGTCGACGAAGAGCGGGAAGGCCCCCGGCCACCGCGTCATCCACGGCATCGGCACCCCCGCCAGGAGGTGCTCGTGCGCCTCCTGCGCGAGCTCGGCCGAGCGCGGGTGGGAGTCGACGAAGCGGCGCTCCTCCTCCTGGTGCAGCCGGGCCAGCCGGCCCCGGTCGATCGTGCGGGGCATCAGTCCTCCAGGGGTGAGACCGTCATGCCGACGTACTTGGTCTCGAGGTACTCCTCGATGCCCTCGAAGCCGCCCTCGCGGCCGAAGCCGGACTGCTTCACGCCGCCGAAGGGGGCTGCGGGGTTGGACACGATGCCGGTGTTGATGCCGACCATGCCGAACTCCAGCGCCTCGCTCACCCGCACGACGCGGGACTGGTCGCGGGTGAAGACGTAGGCGACCAGGCCGTACTCGGTGGCGTTGGCGCGCTCGACGACCTCGGCCTCGGTGGAGAACGTGGTCACGGGCGCGACCGGACCGAAGATCTCCTCGCGGAGCACCCGGGCGGAGTCGGGCACGTCGACGAGCACCGTGGGCGGGTAGAAGCTCCCCGGCCCCTCGGGCACGGTCCCGCCGGTCAGCGCGCGGGCGCCGGCGCCCACCGCGTCCTCGACCAGCGCGTGCACGTCGGCGCGGGCCTTCTCGGTGATGAGCGGCCCCACGTCCACGCCGTCGCGGGTGCCGTCGCCGACGGTGAGTGCGGCCATCCGCTCGGCGAAGCGCCGGGAGAAGTCCTCGGCCACGGCCTCGTGGACCAGGAAGCGGTTGGCGGAGGTGCAGGCCTCGCCGATGTTGCGCATCTTGGCGAGCATCGCGCCGTCGACGGCCGCGTCGAGGTCGGCATCGTCGAAGACGATGAAGGGCGCGTTGCCGCCCAGCTCCATCGAGACGCGGAGCAGCTGCTCGGCCGACTGCTCGACCAGCACCTTGCCGACCGCGGTCGAGCCGGTGAAGGTGAGCTTGCGCAGGCGCGGGTCTCGGATGAGCGGCTCGCACAGCGCGCCGGAGTGGCTGGTCGTGACGACGTTGAGCACACCGGGCGGCAGACCGACCTCCTCCAGCAGCGCGGCCAGCGCGAGCATGGACAGCGGTGTCTCGTGGGCGGGCTTGACCACCATCGTGCAGCCGGCCGCGATCGCGGGTCCGATCTTGCGGGTGCCCATGGCCAGGGGGAAGTTCCAGGGCGTGATCATCAGCGTCGGCCCGACCGGCGCCTTCATCGTGACCAGGCGCGTCGGCCCGGTGGGCGCGGTCGCGTAGCGCCCGTGGACGCGTACGGCCTCCTCGGAGAACCACCGGAAGAACTCCGCGCCGTAGGCCACCTCGCCCCGCGCCTCGGCGAGCGTCTTGCCCATCTCGAGCGTCATGAGACGGGCGAAGTCGTCGGTGCGCTCGACCAGGAGCTCGAAGGCCCGGCGCAGGATCTCGCCGCGCTCGCGCGGTGCGACACGCGCCCACCCGGCCTGGGCAGCGACGGCCGCGTCGAGCGCTGCCCTGCCGTCCTCGGGCGAGGCGTCGGCGATGCTTGCCAGCACCGAGCCGTCGGCCGGGTTGTGCACGTCGAGCGTGGCGCCGCGGCCGGCGTCGCGCCACTCACCCCCGATCAGCAGGCGGCGCGGCACGGTCTCCAGGACGTCAGGCACGTCTCGTCACTCCTCACAGGGCGTTCTCGAAGGCGGCCTCGAACAGGTCGAGGCCTTCTTCCATCAGGTCATCACCGATCGACAGGGGAGGCAAGAAGCGGAAGACGTTGCCGAACGTGCCGCACGTGAGCGTCACCAGTCCCGATGCGGAGCACGCCTGGTGGACGGCGGCGGTGAGCGCGGCGTCAGGCGTACGCGACCCTGCGTCGGTCACCAGCTCGATCGCGAGCATCGCGCCGCGCCCGCGCACGTCGCCGACCCGGTCGGGGTGGCGCTCGGCGAGCCCGCGCAGGCGGGGGAGGAAGAGCGCCTCGATCTCGCGGGCGCGCCCGCACAGGTCGTCGGCCTGCATCGTCTCGATCGCGCCGAGAGCGGCCGCGCAGGCGACGGGGTTGCCGCCGTAGGTGCCGCCGAGGCCGCCGGTGTGCACGGAGTCCATGATCTCGGCCCGTCCGGTCACGCCGGCCAGCGGCAGGCCGCCGGCCATGCCCTTGGCGGTGGTGATGAGGTCGGGGACGACGCCCTCGTGGTCGCAGGCGAACCAGTCGCCGGTGCGGGCGAAGCCGGTCTGGATCTCGTCGGCGATGAGGAGGATGCCGTGCTCGCGGCACCACTCGGCGACCCGGGCCAGCCAGCCCGGGGGCGGCACGATGAACCCGCCCTCGCCCTGGATCGGCTCGATCAGCACCGCGGCGGCGTTGTCCTCGCCGACCTGGGTGTGGACGGTGCTGACGAAGGCCTCGAACGCCTCGTCGGCGCACGCCTCGGCCCCGCCCGGCCAGCGGTAGGGGTAGGCCATCGGGGCGCGGTAGACCTCGCCGGCGAAGGGCCCGAAGCGGTGCTTGTACGGCATGTTCTTGGCCGTCAGGGCCATCGTGAGGTTGGTGCGCCCGTGGTAGGCGTGGTCGAACACCACGATCGCGTCGCGGCCGGTGTGGTGGCGCGCGACCTTAACGGCGTTCTCGACCGCCTCGGCGCCGGAGTTGAACAGCGCGGAGCGCTTCTGGTGGTCACCGGGGGTCAGCTCCCCGAGCTTCTCGCAGACCGAGACGTACTCCTCGTAGGGCGTGACCATGAAGCAGGTGTGGGTGAAGTCGGCCACCTGCTGCTGCACGCCCTCGACCACGCGCGGGGCGGCGTTGCCGACGGTCGTCACCGCGATGCCGGAGCCGAAGTCGATGAGGTGGTTGCCGTCGACGTCGACCAAGACACCGCCCGCCGCGCGCTCGACGTAGACGGGGAGCGTGGTGCCGACGCCGGCCGAGACCGCGGCGACCTTGCGCTCGTGCAGGGCGCGCGAGCGTGGGCCCGGCACCTCGGTCACGAGCTGGCGGTGCTGCTCGACGCTCATGCGGTGACCTCCTTCGCCTCGATGCCCCCCGGGGAGCCGTAGCCCTCGGGCTGCGGCGCGGCCAGCAGGTCGAGGAACGGCCCGGCGGGGAAGGCCTCGGGCCCCAGCACCCCGGTGCCCGACCAGGACCCGGTGGCCAGCAGCTCGAGGGCGATGACGGGGTTGATGGCCGTCTGCCAGACCACGCACTGGGCGCCGTAGTCGCGCATCGAGTCGGCGTTGTCGACCACGTGGTAGAGGTACGTCGACCTGGGGCGACCCTCCCACTCGGTGCCCGCCTTGCCCGTGCCGCGCACCCACACGCCGGCACAGGTCTTGCCCTCCATGCGGGGGCCGATGGTGGCGGGGTCGGGCAGGCAGGCCGCGACCACGTCGCGGGGAGACACCTCCACACCCTTGACCGAGACCGGCTGGACGGAGTCGAGACCAAGGGTGTGGAGGGTGCGCAGGACGGCGATCATCTCCTCGCCGAGGCCGTACTTGAACGTCACGCGGTCGGCGTCGATCCAGCGCGGCATGAGGAGGACCTCCTCGTGCTCGACGTGGACGCACTCGACCGGTCCGATGCCCTCGGGGAAGTCGAAGACCTCGGGCTCGGAGAACGGCGGGAGGGTGAAGTGGCCACGGCCCTTCTCCCACACCACCGGCGGGTTCAGGCACTCCTCGATGACGGTCCAGATCGAGAAGCCCGGGGCGAAGACCTCGTTGCCGTCCTCGTCGCGGACGACCAGGTTGGCCCCGTCACGCGTGCCCAGCTCGTCGATGTGGTCGAACAGCTCGTCGGCGGCGTACCTCGCGAACACGTCCGAGAGGCCCGGCTCGACGCCGATGCCGACGAGCGCGAGGCCGCCGTCGGCCTCCCACTGCGCCGCCTCGGCGAACTGCTCGTCGCCGAGCTTGACGCCGACCTGCTCGTACGGCGCCTCGGGGTGGCGCTGCGACAGGCTCATCGCCATGTCGAGGTAGTCGGCGCCGGCCTCCCGCGCGCCGCGGAAGATCGGCATCACGAAGCGGGGGTCCACGGCGTTGAAGACGTGGGTGGCGCCCACCTCGCGGGCGAGGCCGGCGACCGCCTCCGCGCTGGAGGCGTCGACGCGGGCGGCGGTGAAGCGCTCGTCACCGGGGCGTCGCCCGTGGGCCGCGGCGACGGTGCGCTCGGCGCGGCCCAGGTCGTAGTCGGCGACGACCCACGCCTCGAAGAAGTCGCGCTCGACCGCGATGCGGGCGGCGGCGTCACCGACGCCGCCGGCCCCGATCATGAGCACCCGCATCGGGGGCCTGTCCTGGGTCACTGTCATCCCTTCTGGTTGGTGCTGCCGCTGGTGCGCAGCGATCGCACGACCTGGGCCGCGACGACCAGTGCCACCGCGATGACGAACATCGAGAAGCCGATGACGTTGGCCTCGGCGGGGATGCCGCGTCGGGCGGACACGTAGACGAACTTGGGGAACGTGGACTCGTTGCCGGAGACGAAGTTCGTGATGATGAAGTCGTCGAACGAGAGCGAGAACGCCAGCATCGCCGCGCCCAGGACGCCCGGCAGGATCAGCGGGAACGTCACCTTCCAGAACGTCGACTGCGGACCCGCGTAGAGGTCCTGGGCCGCCTCCTCGATCCGGGGGTCGAGGGACTGGATCCGTGCCCGGACGGTCACCACGACGAAGCTGATGCAGAACATGATGTGGGCGAAGACGATCGCCCAGAAGCCCAGCCGCAGGCCGAGGTTGGTGAAGCCCTGGACGAAGATCGTGAGCAACGAGGCGCCGAGCACGATCTCGGGGGTGGCCATCGGGATGAAGATCAGCACGTTGCTCATCGCCTTGCCGCGGAAGCGGTAGCGCACCATCGCCAGGGCCATCATCGTCCCGAGCACCGTGGCGATGAAGGTGGAGATGGCTCCCACCTGCAGCGAGGTCACCAGCGACTCGCACGCGCCCGGCACGCCGCAGGGGTCCTTCCAGTGCTCCAGGGTGAAGCCCTGCCACACGATGTTGGTCTTGCCGTGGTCGTTGAAGGAGAACGCGAAGGTGTAGGCCACCGGCAGGAAGAGGTAGACCAGCACCGCGACCGCGACGAGCATCACGAAGTGGTCGGCCAGCCAGGTGCGGGTCCGCCGGGTGGCGGAGGGGCGGTGGGCAGTCGTGGAGGCCATGTCAGACCAGCTCCTCGGTGCCGAAGCGACGGACGTAGAGGAAGACCATGACCAGGATCGCGGCCATCAGCGTGAAGGACAGTGCCGCAGCGATCGGGTACCCGCCCGGGATGGCGAGGAACTGGTCGTTGATGACGTTGCCGACCATCTTGCCGCGCTGGGGGCCGAGGAGCTCCATGTTGACGAAGTCGCCGGCCGCCGGGATGAAGGTCAGCAGCGTGCCGGCGAGCACACCGGGCATGGACATCGGCAGGGTGACGGTACGGAACGTCGTGAGGCCGTTGGCGTACAGGTCGCCGCCCGCCTCGATCACGCGCGGGTCGGCCCGCTCCAGCGAGGCGTAGATCGGCAGCACCATGAACGGGAGGAAGTTGTAGGTCAGGCCGGCCACCACCGCGATCGGGGTGTTGATGATCTGGCCGCCCGGCAGCAGGTGCAGCGCGTTGAGGACGTCGGCGACCCAGCCCTCGTCGCTGAGGATCTGCGCCCACGCGAAGGTGCGCAGGATGAACGAGGTGAAGAACGGCGCGATGATGCAGATCATCATGATCCCGCGCCAGCGTCCGGCCTTGAACGCCATCGCGTAGGCCAGCGGGTAGGCCAGCACGAACGCGAAGAGCGTGGCCAGGCCGGCGTAGACGAAGCTGCGGGCGAAGTGCGGGCCGTAGTCGGTCAGCGCCTGGACGTAGTTGTGCCAGTTGAGGTCGGGGTAGTAGTAGCCGGGGAAGTCCGGCCACCGGCTCTGCAGGCTGACCGCGCCGAGCTGGACCAGCGGGAGGACGAAGAAGACCCCGAGCCACAGCAGTCCGGGCAGGAGCAGCAGGTACGCCATCCACCGGCTCCCGGCGGGCGCTCGTACCTCCTGGGCCCCTCCCTCGCCCTTCGTCGAGGACGGGATGTGGGCGGCGGCGCTCACCGCGCCGCTTCCTGCAGCGCGCCCTCCGGCGCCACGGCGAAGGCGTGCGCGGGGTTCCAGCGCAGCCACACCTGGTCGCCGGGGCGCAGGTCGATCGGCTCGACGTCGAGGTTCTGCTCGTAGCAGCTCCAGATCGTGCCGCTGGGCATCTCGACGAGGTAGGCCGTGGCGACACCGAGGAACGACACGTCCTTGACCACGCCCATGACGTCGTTGCCGCCGCCCTCGGGCTGGGTGCGCGAGACCTGGACCTTCTCGGGCCGGACCCCGAACAGCAGGCTGCCCTCCTGGACCTGCGAGCGGCTGCGCTTGACCTTGACCTTGGTGCCGTAGACGTCGGCGACCAGGTAGTCGCCGTCGGTCCCCTCGACGGTGCCCGGCCCCATGTTGGCCTGGCCCACGAAGTTGGCGACGAACCGCGTGCGGGGGAGGTCGTAGAGCTCCTCGGGCGGTCCCATCTGCTCGATGTGGCCCCGGTTCATCACCGCGACGGTGTCGGCCATGGTCATGGCCTCCTCCTGGTCGTGGGTGACGTGGATGAACGTGAGCCCGACCTCGGTCTGGATCCGCTTGAGCTCGACCTGCATCTCCCGGCGCAGCTTGAGGTCGAGGGCGCCCAGGGGCTCGTCGAGCAGGAGCACCTCCGGGCGGTTGACCAGGGCGCGGGCCAGGGCGACCCGCTGCTGCTGGCCGCCGGAGAGCTGGGCCGGCTTGCGCGCGGCGAAGTCGGCCATCTGGACCAGCTCCAAAGCCTCGCCGGCCCGGGTGTCGGCGTCCTTGGCCTTGCGCCGCTTGGGTCCGAACGCGACGTTGTCGTGGACGCTCAGGTGCGGGAAGAGCGCATAGGACTGGAACACCGTGTTGACCGGCCGCTCGTAGGGACGCGAGCCGGTGAGGTCGGTGTCGCCGATCAGCACCCGTCCGGCAGTCGGCTGCTCGAGGCCCGCGATCATGCGCAACGTCGTGGTCTTGCCGCACCCCGACGGTCCGAGCAGGGCGAAGAACGAGCCCCGGGGCACCTCGAGGTCCAGGCCGTCGACGGCCACGAAGTCGCCGAACCGCTTCGTGACGGACTCGAGCTGCAGGTCGCCGTGCGCGTCGCGCAGGTCGCCCACCTCAGTTGCCCATCACGCGGCTGGACCACATGTCGGCGAACTCGGAGTCCTCGTCGGGCTCCAGCGAGCGGATCGCCTGGATGTTGTTCTCGGAGATGAAGTCGGCCGTCGGGAAGATCCAGGGGCTCTGGGCGAGCTCCGGGTCGATCTTCTCCATCTCGGCCTGCGCGCCCTCGACCGGGCAGACGTAGTTGACGTACGCCGCGACCTCCGCGGCCACCGAGGGCTCGTAGTAGTAGTCGATGAGCTGTTGGGCGTTGCGCCGGTGGGTGGAGGTGATCGGGACCATCAGGTTGTCCGACCAGAGCGTGGCGCCGGACTCAGGGATCGCGAAGGTCCAGCTCGGGTCGCCGGTGTCGTAGGCGAGGATGAAGATGTCGCCGCTCCAGGTGATGCCGGCCAGCGCGTTGCCGCTGGTGAGGTCCTCCATGTAGGAGTTGCCCTTCACCTTGCGGATGTAGCCCTCGTCGATCTTCTCCTCGATGTAGGCCAACGCGTTCTCGAACTCCGTCTTGCCCCAGCCGCTGGTGATGTCGACGCCCTGCGCCTGCATCACCAGCGCCGCGGTGTCGCGGTACTCCGAGAGCACCACGATGCGCCCCTTGAGGTCGTCGGCCCACAGGTCGTCGAGGGTCTTGAGCTCGCGGCCCACCTTGTTCTTGTTGTAGCCGATGCCGGCGAAGCCGCTCTGCCACGTGACGGAGTAGTTGCGTCCGGGGTCGAACGGGACGTCCTTGAGCGGCTGCAGCAGGTTCGAGACCACGTTGGGCATCTGGGCCAGCTCGAGGGGCTGGCACAGCTGCTCGCGGATCACCCGGGCGGCCATCCAGTCGGTGAGGGTGAAGAGGTCCCGGTCGATGCTCTGCCCCGCCCGCAGCTGGGGCCCGACCTTGGCGAAGTAGGTGTCGTTGTCGTCGATGTCCTCGGAGTAGGTGACCTTGATGCCGGTCTCCTTCATGAACCCCTCGAGGGTGGGGTACTTCTTCGTCTTCTCGTTGACGTCGAGGTAGGCGGTCCAGTTGGACCAGTTGATGATCTTCTCCTGGTCCGAGAGGTCCTCGGGCAGGTCGATGGTGGCCTTGCCTCCCGGGGCCGGGGGCTCCGGCGGCGCACACGCGGCCAGCGCCAGGCCGGTGGCGGCGGCCGCGGTGGTGCCCAGGAGCGTACGGCGGGTCAGTCGGGGCATGGCCGCGACGATCGCGGCTGCCTCGGGGGAGAGCGGGCGGCGGGTGCGGCCGGGGAACGGGGTCATGGGGGTGCCTCTCTGCGGTCCGGGTTCAGCTCTCGATGTTGGCCATCACGTGCTTGATGCGGGTGTAGTCCTCGAACCCGTACATCGACAGGTCCTTGCCGTAGCCGGACTTCTTGAAGCCCCCGTGCGGCATCTCCGCGACCAGCGGGATGTGGGCGTTGATCCACACGCACCCGAAGTCGAGGGCGTTGGAGACGCGCATCGCGCGGCCGAAGTCCCTGGTCCACACCGAGGAGGCCAGGCCGTACTCCACGCCGTTGGCCCAGGCGATCGCCTCGGCCTCGTCGGTGAACTTCTGGACGGTGATGACGGGGCCGAAGATCTCGTTCTGGATGACCTCGTCGTCCTGGTGGACCCCGGAGACCACCGTGGGGGAGACGAAGAAGCCATCGCCCATCGAGTCCATGCGGCCGCCGCCGGCCGAGACCGAGGCGTGGTCGGGCAGGCGGTCGATGAAGCCGGTGACCCGCTCGAGCTGGGTGGCGCTGTTGACCGGCCCGAGCAGCGCGTCCTCGCAGTCGGGCATGCCGACGACGGCCTTCGTACGGGCGTAGTCGGCGATCGCGGCGACGAAGTCGTCGTGGATGCCGGGCGCTGCCAGCACCCGGGTGGCCGCGGTGCAGTCCTGGCCGGCGTTGAAGTAGCCGGCGATCGCGATGTTCTCCACCGCCGACTCGATGTCGGCGTCGTCGAACACGATGACCGGGGCCTTGCCGCCGAGCTCCAGGTGGACCCGCTTGACCTGCGGCGCCGCGCTGGCGGCCACCTCGGCGCCGGCACGCACCGAGCCGGTGATCGCGACCATGTCGGCTGACGGGTGCTCCACCACCAGGCGGCCGGTGCCCCGGTCGCCCGTCACGACGTTGAGGGCGCCGGCGGGCAGGAACTGCGAGGCGACCTCCGCCAGCAGCAGCGTGGTCTCGGGCGTGGTGTCGCTCGGCTTGAGCACCACCGTGTTGCCGGCGGCGAGCGCGGGGGCGATCTTCCAGACCGCCATCATCATCGGGTAGTTCCACGGGGTGACCTGCCCGATCACGCCGATGGGCTCGCGCCGGATCCACGAGGTGTGGCCCTTCATGTACTCCGCCGAGGCGCGGCCCTCCAGCACCCGCGCGGCGCCGGCGAAGAACCGGATCTGGTCGACCATCGGCGGCACCTCCTCGCTCGCGGTGAGGGCATGGGGCTTGCCGGTGTTCTCGGCCTCGAGGCGCACGAGCTCGTCGGCCCGCTCCTCGATGGCGCTGGCGAAGTCGAGCAGGGCCTTCTGGCGCTCGGCCGGGGTCGTGCGTCCCCACTCCCCGAAGGCCTTCGTGGCCGCGGAGTACGCCGCGTCGACCTCGTCGGCGCCGCTGATCGGGGCCTTGGCCACCACCTGGCCAGTGGCGGGGTTGACCACGTCGCTGGTCTCGGCGCCGGAGTCGACGTAGGCGCCGCCGATGTGGTTGCGCAGGGCGCGGGGGCCGGTCATGGGAGGTCCTCTCATGAAGTGTGCGTGGAGGGAGCGTATGACCAAACTCACGGCTGAGCCATAGGCAAGTTCGATTTTCTCGACAGGATCACGAGCACCTGTGGCGTATTTCGAAGGAATCCGCATGTTTTTCTTGCCAGCGGCGATCCCGGCGGGTCACCATGGCCGGGTGAGCGACGTGCGACTGGACGACACCGCCAAGCGGATCATCGAGATCCTGCAGGTGGACGGCCGTGCGTCGTACACCTCCATCGCCAAGGCGGTGGGCCTCTCCGAGGCGGCGGCGCGCCTGCGGGTGCAGAAGCTGCTCGACTCCGAGGTCATGCAGGTCGTCGCCGTGACCGACCCCACCCAGGTGGGGTTCACGCGCCAGGCGATGGTCGGCGTACGCACCGAGGGCGACCCGATCGTGGCCGGCGACGTCATCGCCGACCTCCCGGAGGTCGTCTATGCCGTCACCACCGCGGGCAGCTTCGACCTGCTCGTCGAGGTGGTGTGCGAGGACGACGACCACCTGCTGCGCGTGATCCGCGAGATCCGGCAGGTGGAGGGCGTCTCCTCCTCCGAGACGTTCGTCTATCTCAAGCTCAACAAGCAGCACTACGACTGGGGAACACGATGACCGGCTACCACTTCGGCGGCGACCACCAGGCCGCCGGACGCGACCACCTGTGGCTGCACTTCACCCGCCACTCCACCTACGAGGGCGGCGGCCGCATGCCGATGATCGTCCGGGGGGAGGGGCACCGCATCTGGGACGACCAGGGCAAGGAGTACATCGACGGCCTCGCCGGCCTGTTCGTCGTGCAGGTCGGCCACGGACGTGAGGAGCTCGCCGAGGCCGCGGCCCGGCAGGCCAGGGAGCTGGCCTTCTTCCCGTTGTGGTCCTTCGCGCACCCGCAGGCCGTGGAGCTCGCCGACCGCCTCGCGGCCATGGCGCCGGGCGACCTCAACCGCGTCTTCTTCACCACCGGCGGTGGTGAGGCCGTCGAGTCCGCGTGGAAGCTCGCCAAGCAGTACTTCCGGATGACCGGCAAGCCGGGCAAGCACAAGGTCATCTCCCGCGCGGTCGCCTACCACGGCACCCCCCAGGGCGCGCTGTCCATCACCGGCATCCCGCCGCTGAAGGAGATGTTCGAGCCGCTCGTGCCGGGGGCCCACAAGGTGCCCAACACCAACTTCTACCGCCGCCCGGAGTTCGTCGGCGACGACGAGAAGGCGTTCGGGCGCTGGGCCGCCGACCGGATCGCCGAGGCGATCGAGTTCGAGGGCCCCGACACGGTGGCGGCCGTCTTCCTCGAGCCGGTCCAGAACGCCGGCGGCTGCTTCCCGCCGCCGCCCGGCTACTTCGAGCGGGTCCGCGAGATCTGCGACGAGTACGACGTGCTGCTCGTCAGCGACGAGGTCATCTGCGCGTTCGGCCGGGTGGGGGAGATGTTCGGCTCCAGCGAGTTCGGCTACGTCCCCGACATCATCACCTGCGCCAAGGGGCTGACCTCGGGCTACTCGCCCATCGGGGCCATGATCGCCAGCGACCGGCTGTTCGAGCCGTTCAAGCAGGGCACGAACGCCTTCCTCCACGGCTACACCTTCGGCGGGCACCCGGTGTCCAGCGCGGTCGCGATGGCCAACCTCGACATCATGGAGCGCGAGGGCCTGGTCGACCACGTCCACACCAACGCGCCGGCCTTCCGCGCGACGCTGGAGAAGCTGCTCGACATCCCGATCGTCGGCGACGTGCGCGGCCACGGCTACTTCTACGGCATCGAGCTGGTCAAGGACCGCGAGACCAAGGAGACCTTCGACCACGACGAGTCCGAGCGACTCCTG
>JAJPEO010000263.1 GCA_021166815.1 Nocardioides sp. | reverse complement strand
AGGATGGCGTGGATGAGGATCGGCTTGGTGATGCCGGCCTTGGCCTCGAGCTGGGCGAGGATCCGGTCGACGTAGTGGATGTCCTCGGCGCCCTGCACCTTCGGGACCATGATCACGTCGAGCTTGTCGCCGATCGCCGGCACCAGCGTGGTCAGGTCGTCGAGCACCCAGGGGCTGTCGAGGGAGTTGATGCGGGTCCAGAACTGGGTGGGGCCGAAGTCGACGCTCTGGCCGATCCTGACCAGGCCGTCGCGCGACTTCTCCTTGTTCTCGGCCTTGACGGCGTCCTCGAGGTTGCCGAGCAGCACGTCGACCGTGCCGACCATCTCGGGCACCTTGGCCGCCATCTTCTCGTTGCCCGGGTCGAAGAAGTGGATCGCGCGGCTCGGGCGAGCGGGGATCTCGCGCAGCGGGGCGGGCGCGCCGACGGCGAGCGGGGCGAAGAAGTCCTTGGCTGTACGTGGCATGGGCCGGAACTTACCGCCGGAAGGGACCTCCCCGGTATGACGGGTGTCTCGCTGGACACCGGGTTCCGGACGGTACGGGCACGCGCCTCACGGGTCCTTCGGGCCGCGCCCCGGACGCTGCCACCACCGGCGCTGACGGGGGACCTGCTCCGCGCGCGTGCGCTCCAGCGCGGCGCGCTGGGCCACGATGCGGGCCGTACGCCGCTCCTGCCAGGCCGCGACCTGGCGCTCGACGTCGCGCTGCGCCGTGATCACCGGTGGACCGCCGGGGTCGGAGTACAGCGCCTTGCGCACCCGGGCGTTGAAGTCCTCCACCTCGCGGGCGACCGCCTCGGCCGTCGCGAGGGTGTCGAGGCGCCCGTCCAGCTCGGCGTCCTCCTTGCGCAGCTGCAGCGCCGGCGGCAGGACCCCGGTGATCTGCTCGCGCTCGATGAGCTGCTTGACCCACCAGTCGGGGTCGTGGTCGTGGCCGAGGTCGGCGATCGGCTTGCCGAAGCCCGGCAGGTCGTCGAAGTCGCCACGGTCCATGGCCTGCTTGACCTGCAGGTCCACCCACTCGTGCTGGCGACGGATGCGCTCGGAAGCCGCCGCGCGCCCCGTGCGCTCGTCCCGCTCGGGGCTGCGGTCCAGACGCTCGGAGCCGTCGCCCATGGACCGAGTCTAGGTTGGAATCACCGGATAACCCCCGCTCCTCCGTGTTCGCCCCCGATCCATCGGCCGACAACCCGGAGAACCGGGCCGGGCTGGCCCGCTTGTCCCGGTTCGTGCCCGGTGCAACCCCCGACAACCTGGCGCCATGACGGTTATCCGGTGATTCCGACGCGGCCGCGGCACAAGCACGCGCCGGAGCGGGCCGTCAGGCCCGCTGGTCGACGAGGAGGCGTACGAGCTCGGTGACGTGCTCGAGCGACAGCGGCTCGTCGTGGGGGTGGTGCAGGGTGCCCTTGCCCTTGCGGCGGGCGTCGATCCACGCGGCCAGCTCGTCAGCAGCCTCGGGGACCGGGTAGGTCGAGAGGTGCTGGTCGTAGGCGGCGTAGTGGAAGACGTTCTTGCCGTGGGTGGTGACCGTGGGGACGCCGTACGAGATCTTCTCGCCCGGCTCGGGGACCACCTCCAGCGCGGCCTCGCGCACGGCGTTGAGCCGGGCACGCACCTCCGGTGGGAAACCTGCGATGTAGTCGTCGACCTCGCTCATGGCGCTGCTCCTCTCAGGACACCAATGGTCCCGCTTCCTCGACCTCTTGGCGACCGATGTCGGAGAACGCGTGGCGGGGGGCGGCCATGAGGGCCAGGGCCGCGAGCAGGGCAGCGCCCGCGCAGACCGCCCAGACGGTGAGGTAGCCGCCCAGCGGCGCGACCTTCTCGGAGGTGGCGTCGAGCGACCCGGTGGCGGTCAGGGCGATCGCGAAGATCGCCGAGGCGATGGCGCCGCCGACGGTCTTGGTGCCGTTGGTCATGCCGGTGGCGATGGAGGTCCGCTCCGGCGGAGCAGCGGCGGCCGCGGCCGCGGGCAGCGCCGCGACCAGCGCGCCCGAGCCGACGCCGGCGATGCCCATGTTGATCAGCGCCTGCCAGGTGTGGTCGTGGAAGGGCAGCCAGAGCAGGTAGCCCACGCCGACGAGCAGGCATGCGACCACCAGGGCGCGGCGTACGCCACCGAGCAGCCGCGTGGTCAGCGGCAGGGTGAAGGCGCCGATGGCCAGCGTGACGACGTAGAGCCCGATGAGGGTGGACATGAACGCGGGGTCGGCGCCGAGGCCGTAGCCGCGCTCGGCGGGGTCGGCCTGCGCGTACGTGGACAGCGGGATCTGCCCGGCGAGCACCGGGATGCCGAAGAGGAACGCCGTCACCTGGACCGGCCACTGCGCCGGGGTGGAGAAGAGGCGTACGTCGACGATGGGCTGCTCGTGCGCCGCCTCGAAGCGCCAGAAGCCCACGAAGGCCGCGACCGAGGCCAGGATCGTCACCCACCCGCGCAGGCTGTCGGGGCCGTCGAGGCGCAGCAGCACCAGGCCGCCCATCAGGACGCCGAGGGCGAGGGTGATCAGCGCCAGCCCGGTCCAGTCGATGCGGCCCCCGGCGTCGTCGCCCGGCGCCTGCTCGATGCCGAAGGCGATCACGAAGAAGACGGCCGTCACCACGACGGCGGGCAGTGCGAGCAGGAGGTTCATGTCGGTGGCGTCGACGAGCAGGCCGCTGGCCAGGGCGCCGATGATCACCGACAGCTCGAGGGCGCCGACCAGCACGGCGGCGCCGCGGCGGGTCAGCAGCTCCTGGCGCCCGGTCGTGCGGGTGCGGCGGTGGATGATCGCGATCTCCAGCGGTAGCCACACGACGTAGGCGCCCTGGACGGCCCAGCCGACGAGGAAGGTGGAGAACGTCGGCGCGAATGCCAGCAGCCAGGACCCGAGCGCGGTGACCGCGGTCGAGACGAGCAGCACCTTCTTGTGGCCGACCAGGTCGCCCAGGCGCGAGAGCAGCGGGATGCAGAGCGCGCTGACGATCAGCTGCGCGGCCTCGAACCAGTTGACGTCGCCCTCGCTGATCGCGAGGTGGTCGGCGATCTGGGGGTAGATGGGCGTGTAGTAGCCCTGCAGGATCCCGCTGGCGAACTCCACCAGCACCAGGAACCCGACGACTGCGGCCAGGCCACGGGTGGGTGAGCTCATCGGGGCAGCCTCTCGATCAGGAGCCGGTACCAGCGCGCGCCGTCCAGCAGGTCGTCGACGACGATGCGCTCGTCGAAGGAGTGGATGGCCTCGCGCTGGGCCTTGGACATGCGGAACGGGGCGAAGCGGTAGACGTGCTCGCTGATGGCGCAGAAGTGGCGCGAGTCAGTGGCGGCCATCATCACGTACGGCGTCGCCACCGCGTCCGGGAACACCTCGCCGATGCAGGCCTCGAGCAGGGCGAACGACTCGTCGGTCGGCGAGACCGGTGAGGGCTCGTTGGCCTCGACCACGTCGATGCGGATGGAGTCGTCGGCGACTGCCTTGCGGATGTGCTCGATGACTCCCGCGACGGTGTCGCCCACCATGATCCGGACGTTGAGGCCGACCCTCGCGGTCGACGCGATCACGTTGATCGCCGGCGAGCCCGACAACGTGGTTGCGGCCACGGTCGTCCGGGTCATCGCCGCGGCCTCCGGGCCGGCCGCGACCAGCAGCCGGGCGAGGACGGGCGCGACCCGGCCGGCGCGGGCCAGGACCGGGCGCACCGGGAGCGGCAGGTGGGGCCCGAGGCGGCGCAGCAGCTCGAGGGTGGGGGCGGGGATGCTCGACGGGAAGGGCGCCTTCTCGACGCGCAGGATCGCCCGGGCGATGCGAGCGGTCGGGCCGTTGCGGGCCGGCGTGGAGGCGTGCCCCCCGCGGCCCTCGGCCACGAGCTCGATGGAGGCGACGCCCTTCTCGGTGACGCCGACGACGCCCAGCGGCGGCTTGACGCCCGGGAACGCGGTGCCGGCGATCGCGCCGCCCTCGTCGAGGACCAGCCACGGCGTGACGCCGCGCCCGCGGAGCACCTCGACCGCCGCCACCGCGGCGTGGCCGAAGACCTCCTCGTCGCAGCCGAACGACAGCCACACGTCCTGCGCCGGGGTGTGCCCGCCCTCGAGCAGGGTCTCGACGGCGTCGCAGATCGCCACCACGCAGCCCTTGTCGTCGAGGGTGCCGCGGCCCCAGATCGCCCGCCCCTCGGGGGAGTCGTGGATCTCGCCGCCGAACGGGTCGTGCTGCCAGGGCGCGTCGCCGTCGACGGGGACGACGTCGAGGTGGGCCATCAGCACGATCGGGCGCGCGTCGCTGACCCCGGCCCAGCGGAACAGCAGGCCGTGGCTGTCGACGCGGGTGAGCTCGAGGTGCTCGTGCAGCAGCGGGAAGTGGGCCTCGAGGTCGGCCAGCAGCGCGTCGAACGCCGCCGTGTCGATACGCGAGGGATCGCGGTGGGACACCGTGGGGTGGCGGACGAGGGCCTGGAGCGCGGTCACCACGCGTTCGGTCATGCGCTGACCGTAGTGCCCCAGCGCCCCCGGTGGACGACATTCGTGCGCCGGTCCAGACGGGCCCGGCTGCCCGGGGCCCCGGTGTCCTGGAGGCGGTGGCCGACGGTGATGGCGCCGACCGGCCGGTGGTCGTCGGGGACCCCGAAGGCCCCGCGGAACGCGTCGAGCCGCTCGGCGGGGATGCCGAAGAAGCAGGCGCCCAGGCCCTCGTCGACGGCGGTCTGCAGGATCAGCAGCGAGGCCATGCCCACGTCGACCCACCAGTAGGGCACCGACCACTCCTCGGCAGTGAGCCCGTGCCGCTCGGTGTGGGCCTTGTCCGGCTGGCCGTAGCGCGCGACGTACGCGTCCTCGCACGCCAGCGGCACGATCACCACGGGGGCCGTACGCATGCCGTCGAGCCAGGCGTTGGGCCGAGGGGTCTCCCCGGCAGCTCCCGGGCTGGTGGTCTCCCAGAAGCGCGCCACGTCCTCGGCGGTGTCGAGGACGAGGAAGGCCCAGCCCTGGCTGAAGCCCGCGCTCGGCGCGCGCTGCGCGTGGGCGAGCATCCGGTCCACGACCTCGGGCGCCACCGGGTCGGGGGCGTAGCGGCGCACCATCCGCCGCCGGCGGACGACCTCTCGGAACTCCATGGGCCGACGGTAGCGGGGGTGGCACCACGTCTCGGATGCGAGACACGCCGGCGCGGCGCACCGTTGACCCGGCCGCCCGTTGTCGGTGGACTGGCCCCATGGGCCTGGAGGAGATGTGGCGTGACCTCGCGCCGGTCGGACGATCGACGTCGACAGGGGGCTACTTCCGCCAGCCGTGGACCAGCGCCGAGGGCGAGCTGAGGGCGTGGTTCGCCGAGGAGTGCGCGGCGCGCGGGCTCTCGGTCGAGACCGACGGCATCGGCAACCAGGTCGCGTGGTGGCGCCCCGACGGAGCCGACGGACCGGGCGTGCTCACCGGCTCCCACCTCGACTCGGTGATCGACGGCGGGGCGTACGACGGCCCGCTCGGCGTGGTCTCGGCGCTCGCGGCGCTCGACACGATCCGCGAGCGCGGCACCGTGCCGACCCGGCCGATCGGCATCGGCGTCTTCGTCGAGGAGGAGGGCTCACGCTTCGGTCGCGCCTGCCTCGGGTCGCGGCTGGTGACCGGGGCGACGACCTGGGAGCAGGCTCGCGAGCTGACCGACCGCGAGGGCGTGTTCCTCGGCGACGCGGTCGAGGCGGCCGGGCTGGACCCGACGCGCGGGCTGCTGTCGCTCGACGGCGTCGGAGCGTTCGTCGAGCTCCACGTCGAGCAGGGCCGTCACCTCGTCGACCGCGACGCGGCGGTGGGCGTGGCCAGCGGCATCTGGCCGCACGGCCGCTGGCGCTTCGACTTCGCCGGGGAGGCCAACCACGCGGGCACCACGCGGATGGAGGACCGCCGCGACCCGATGCTGACGTACGCCATGACCGCGCTCGCGGCCAACAAGCAGGCGCGGCTCGCACAGCAGCGCGCGACCTTCGGGCGCATCGAGGTCGAGCCCAACGGCACCAACGCCGTCCCCTCCCGCGTCACCGCCTGGCTGGACGCCCGGGCCGAGTCCGGCGAGGGCCTCGAGGCGCTGGTCGGCGAGGTCGTGCGCCAGGCCGAGCAGCGCGCCGGCCGTGACGGCACCCGCCTCGAGGTCACCGCCGAGTCGGTGTCGGGCGCGGTCCACTTCGACGCCGGCTTGGGCGCCCGGCTCGCCGCGCTCGGCGGCTGGCCGGTCCTGCCCACCCAGGCCGGGCATGACGCGGGGATCCTGTCGGAGGCTGGCATCCCCACGGCGATGCTGTTCGTCCGCAACCCCACCGGCGTCTCCCACTCGCCGGCCGAGTCGGCCGAGACGGCCGACTGCCTCGCCGGCGTCGACGCGCTGGCCGACGTCCTCGAGGAGCTGGCCCGATGAGCACCGCCTACTTCCTCGAGCACGCCTGGGTGGACGGCGCCGTGCGCCCCGACGTGCTGGTCGAGGTGGCCGACGGACGCTTCACCCTGGTCGAGCCGGAGGCCGACCCGATCCGGGCCGTGCCGGTGCGCGGCCTGGCCGTCCCGGGCCTGGCCAACACCCACAGCCACGCCTTCCACCGTGCGCTGCGCGGGCGCACCCAGCGCGAGCGCGGCACCTTCTGGACGTGGCGCGAGCAGATGTACGCCGTCGCCGGGCGGCTCGACCCGGTCGCCTACTACGACCTCGCCCGGGCGACCTTCCGCGAGATGGCCGTCGCCGGCATCACCTCGGTCGGCGAGTTCCACTACGTCCACCACCGGCCCGACGGGACGCCGTACGACGACCCCAACGAGATGTCGATCGCGCTGGTCGCCGCAGCCTCTTCGGTCGGCATCCGCATCACCCTGCTCGACACCCTCTACCTCTCCTCCGGCTTCGGCGAGCCCCCGGCAGGGGTCCAGGTGCGCTACAGCGACGGGTCGGTCGACGCCTGGATCGAGCGCGTCGAGGCGCTGCCGCACGCCGACCACGTGCGTGCCGGCGCGGCGCTGCACTCGGTGCGCGCGGTGCCCGCCGACGTGATGCCGCAGGTGGCGGGGTGGGTCGGCGACCGCCCGCTCCACGTGCACGTCTCCGAGCAGGTCG
>JAJPEO010000259.1 GCA_021166815.1 Nocardioides sp. | reverse complement strand
TCGTCTACGGCACGGGACCCCACGTCTGCCCCGGTCGGCCCCTGGCGACCCTGGAGCTGCGCGTGGTCACCCGGGCGCTGCTCGAGCGTGCCGGCGGGTTCGCGCTCGACCCGGACCGACCGGGAGTGCGGCTACAGCCGCCCGGCGGCGGCTGGCGCTCGGTGCCGGTGGTGCTCGCCTCGCCGCCTGGCTGACCCCCGGAGACGACCGAGGGCCGGAGACGACTGTGGCCGGACGACACGATCCGGCGTACGGATCCTGTCGTCCGGCCACAGCTTCCCGGGGGGACGGGAGGTGCAGGTCAGACCTCGCGGTGCTCCTCGACGTGCGTGGTGCGGCTGCGCTGGGCGTTGACCACGAGACCGAGGATGAGGGCGAGCACGCCGGCGATCAGCAGGATCCAGCCGAGCGTGTTGGTGGCCACCACGTCGTGGACGCTGGCGGGGAGGTCGATGACTCCGAGCAGGAGGATCAGACCGAGGACGAGAAGGATGATTCCGAGGCCGATGCCCATGATTTCTCCTTTGGTGATGCTGTCACGGCCGCACCAGGGGTTGCGCGGCCTGAAGGTGTTCCTTCCCGCACCGACGCCGCGCCAAACCCGCCCCCACCCCAACGGGTGGATCTGCCTCGACCCCCTAGGCTCCTGCCATGAGTGACGCCGCACGCCTCGCAGACCTGGTCGACGTCTGGTGGGAGGCCGTCGACGACTTCACCCGCCTGCTCGAGTCGCTGCCCCACGACCAGTGGGACACGCCCACCGACCTCCCCGGGTGGACCGTCCACGACGTCGCCGCCCACACCGCCCACCTCGAGCACCTGCTCGCTGGAGGAAGGCACGAGGAGGTCGAGCTCGGAGAGGTGCCCCACGCCAAGGGGGTGATGGGCACGTTCACCGAGCAGGGCGTCGTCGCCCGCAAGGACCGGACGCCCGACGAGCTGATCAACGAGATCCGGTCCTCGGCCACCGCACGCCACACCGAGCTGCTCGCCGACCCGCCGACCGATCCCGCCGCGCCGGCACCCGGCCTGTTCGGGGCGATCGGGTGGTCGACCCTGACCCTGCTGCGCAACCGCCCACTCGACGTGTGGATGCACGAGCAGGACGTACGTCGCGCTGTCGGCAGGCCGGGCAACGTCGACTCCCCGGCGGCCGTGCACACCGCCGACTACCTCCTGGAGAGCCTGCCGATCGTCGTCGCCCGCCGTGCGAAGTGCGCCCCCGGCACGGTCGTCACCGTCGAGGTCGAGGGCCACCGGCCGGTGTCCGTCAGGGTCGACGACGAGGGTCGGGGCGAGGTCCTGGACGAGTCGCAGGAGCCCACCGTCACCCTGCGCACCGACCGCGAGTCGTACCTCCTGCTCGCCGGCGGGCGGCGGGCTCCCGAGGAGGGGCGCGTCACCGTCGACGGCGACACCGAGACCGGGCGGGCCGTCCTCGACGCCATGGCGGTCACCCCGTGACCTGGCGGGTCGCCGACATCCCGGACCTCGCCGGTCGCACCGTGCTGGTCACCGGGCCCACCACCGGCGGCCTCGGCTTCCACACCGCCCTCGAGCTCGCGCGACGCGGCGCCGCGGTGACGCTGGCAGGCCGCAACCCGCGCAAGGTCACCGAGGCGGCCGAGGGGATCCGCGCCGAGGTGCCGGATGCCGCGCTGTCCGCGATCACCCTCGACCTCGCCGACCTCGCCTCCGTGCGTCGCGCCGCGGCCGAGGGGGCCGACATCGGCCCGCTCGACGTGCTCGTCAACAACGCCGGCGTCATGGCGCCACCGCACCGCCTGACTCCCGACGGCTTCGAGTCGCAGCTGGCCACCAACCACCTCGGGCCGTTCCTGCTGACCGGGCTGCTCCTGCCCCAGCTCGTCGAGTCCGGGGACGGGCGCGTGGTGACCGTGTCGTCGATCATGCACCGCCTCGCGCGCACCGCTCCGCTCGGCGACCCGCACACCCCTCGCGCGACCAACCGCTGGGTGGCGTACGGCGAGTCCAAGCTGGCCAACCTGCTCTTCACCTACGAGCTCGACCGGCGCTGCCAGCAGGGCGGACTCCCGGTCCGGGCGCTCGCCGCCCACCCGGGCTTCGCGGGCACCCACCTCGCGGTCAACGGGCAGGTCCCTGCCGGGCAGCAGCGACGGGGCGCGATCCTCGACGCGACGATCAAGGCGGTGAGCCAGTCGGCCGCCGCCGGCGCGTGGCCGAGCCTCATGGCCGCGACGGCCGACCTGCCGGGTGGGACGTACGTCGGGCCGAGCGGACCCGGCCAGCTCGCCGGCCCGCCCCAGGTGGTCGGCGCCTCCGGCCTGGCCCGTGACGAGATGGCCCAGCGCCGGCTGTGGGAGATCAGCGAGGAGGCCGTCGGCCTGCAGTGGCCCTGACCCTCGGGCGGGGTTCAGCTGCGGTCGCGCACACGCACCAGACCGCCCAGCGTGGCGATCCACAGCGAGGAGTCGGGGCCCAGGGTGATCGCGGCGTAGTGGTTGTTGAGCAGCGTGCCGAGGCCGGTGCGCACGCTCCACCGCACGCGGCCGGTCTCGACGTCGGTGGCGGTGACGTACCACGCGCTCACGCCGGTCCAGGACGGGCGCTTGGTGTAGGTGTAGGCCAGACCGGTGGCCCAGCTCGCCTTGGGCACCGACGTCGGCGCCACCTGGTCGGAGGTCCACCGCAGCTCGCACTTCCCGCCGGCCAGGTCGACCCGCGCGAGGCCGGGCTCGGTGGCGAAGCCGAGCACGGTGCTCAGCGGGCTGCGGTAGCCGTGGTTGTTCTCCACGAGCACGCCGCTGCCGAGCGAGACGAGCGAGTTCTCGGTCGCACTCTCCCCCTTGGCGAACACGGGCTGCCGGCAGATCTCCCGGCCCGTGCGCCGGTCGAGGAAGACGACGTTCATCCGCGGCTCGGCGTTGTCGGTGATCGCGACGACATCGCCGTCGAGGAGGGTCGGGGTGGTGCCGCTGCCGCGGCTCAGCTGGCCGGGCTTGCGCTCGGCTCCCCGGTCGTACGCCGTGCGCCACACGACCCGGGGCCTGCCCCCCGCGCCCGCCTCGAGGCGGTGCAGCGCGGTGTCGGAGACGACGTACACGCCCCCGCTCTCGTCGACGGCGAAGGAGTTCCAGATCTCCTCCTTCAGGTCGTGGACCTCGACGTCGCCCGTGCGGGGCTCGATCGTGCCGACGAGCCCGTGCTGGCTCAGCCACCAGATCCGGCCCGACCAGTCGGGCAGCAGGGCGATGAGGCAGTCACCGTGGGGGACGTACGGCTTGAGGTCCCACGAGTCGTCGGTCGTGAGCTCGGGCTTGCCCTCGCCGTCGGCGGTGCGGACGACGAGCACCCGTCGGTCGGTGGTCGCGAGGACGGCGCGGTCGCGGTCGTCGAGGTACATGTAGGCGCCACCGCAGAGGTCCTCCCACGGGCGGCGGTCGCTCTCCTCGCGCTCGGGCAGGTCCAAGCTGGCGAGCTTGCGCATCGACTCGGGGTCGATGACGTGCAGGCTCGGCCCGCCCGTGTCGCCGCAGAGCGCCACCAGGCGGTCGTCGCGGTCGAAGGTGAGGGTCGCGCACTCCTCGATGCCGAACCACGCCGTCTCGACCTCGGGCTGCGCCCCCAGCGGGCCCGCGCCGGCGTAGGCGTCGCTCGCCCACGCGTCGTCGTGCATCGAGCTCGCGCCGTTGGCCGCCAGGTGCGGGTGCTGCGGCACCTCGCCCGCGCGGACCGGGTTCGGGCTCGCCGGACGGCCGACGTACGACGGCGTCGCCAGGACGCCCGGCGACTGCGGGATGGGCAGCAGCCCGTCGGGCAGCACCACGACCAGCCCCGTCAGGACCGCCACGGTCGCCGCGGTGAACGCGAGCCCACGGCGGGTGAGGCGGACCCGGTCGAGCACCCACCAGCGCACGCGCGGCACGCCCATGAGGACGGCAGCGGCGACGAGCACCCACGGGCCGAGGGCGACCCACACCACCAGGAGGGCGGCCAGCAACCAGATCACTGGCCGCACTCTAGATGTACTCGGCTGACAGGTTCATGACAGTCGGCTGATCGGGGGCAGTCCTCCAATGGCTGTGTGGCGTCGCCCAGTGTTGTAGAACTCCAGCCAGGGGGCCAGGGCTGCGGTGCGTTGGGCGGTGCTCAGGAAGACCTGCCGGTAGGCCCACTCGATCTGCAGGGTGCGGTTGTAGCGCTCGATGCGCCTATGTTCGTCAAGCCGCTGGCTGGATCACTTCGATGGGCACTGCCACCGCGGCGTGCCGCGGGAGGTTGTTGTAGACCTCCCGGGCGATGTAGCGCTTCAGACAGCGAATGATCTCGCGTTTGCTCAGCCCTTCGGTGGTGCGTCGTTCGACGTAGTCGCGGGTGGGTTGGTGGTGGCGCATGCGGACGATGGTG
>JAJPEO010000186.1 GCA_021166815.1 Nocardioides sp. | reverse complement strand
TCCATGCTGCGCCCGCTGCTGCGCCGGCGCGGCTGAGGGCTTGCGTCGTCAGGTGCCGGCTACTGGGTGACCAGGGAGCCGACCTTGACCGCCCAGAGCTGGATCGATTCGAAGTTGGCCACCTTCGTGGCGTCGCCCGTGTTGTTGTAGCAGAGCAGCTGTGCCGTCCCCGGCGCAGTCAGCTCCCCGGTGTGGCTCAGCGTGAACGGGACGCTGTAGGTGTTGCCGGTGTAGGCCGGCTCCAGCATCCAGGCGTAGTGGGCCGAGGTGGACTCCAGACCGATCCGGATCCGGCAGAGCACCGGAACGGCCACGGTGTTCAGGTGCTTCAGCTGGGTGAAGGCCGTGACCGCGTAGGCGCCAGCGGGCAGGTCCAGGGAGGCGATGACGATCTCGCCTTGGTCATACGCGAGATCCAGGTTGGGCGGCGACGTGCGGTAGACGGTGCTCGGCCCGATCGGGCCCTGCGGACCGATCGGACCGGCGGGTCCCACCGGACCAGCGGGTCCCACGGGGCCTGCTGGTCCGGGGATGCCCTGCGGGCCGACGGGGCCAGCCGGGCCGGTGGCGCCGGTCTCTCCCTGGGCCCCGGGCGGACCTGCGGGACCGGCGGGGCCCTGCGCTCCGGCGGGGCCGGTCGCCCCGGTCTGGCCGCGGAGCGACTCGCGCGCCAGGGGCGAGATGTCCTTGACCTTGAGGGTCTTGTCCTTGATGTCCGCGGTGGTGACCGTGCCGTCCTTGATGCCGGCGCCGGTGATCATCCCGGCGGCGATCGCTCCTCCGGAGAAGCTGACGGCGAGCGCGGTGGCCGCCACGCCCAGGACCATGATGCGGGAGCTCGGCATGACGCGCATGCGGCGAGCGTACGCCCGCAGATCGGCGCCACGCCCGCGATCCACAGGGCTCCGTACGCCTGTCTGGACCTGGTGGTTCCCGCGCGCCGCAGTTGTGTCGGACCCCGGACCTACGGTCGCCGCCAAGCACCAAGGACAGGGGGAAAGACATGGACATCAGGAGCAGCTTCGGGGCGGCCGTCCTCGCGGGCGTGCTGGCGATCGGCGCGACCGGTTGCACGGTGCCGGAGGACGGTGGCACGGCCGCAGACCGGGCCGAGGTGAACACCCAGCAGGACAAGCCGGCTGCCGGCGACAAGTTGGTGAAGAAGGAGAAGGCCGCGGCTCCGAAGGAGTCGGTGAGCCAGGAGAACGCCCGCGAGTCCGCGGAGTCCTACCTGGACATGGCGGCGTTCTCCCGCACGGGCCTCATCAAGCAGCTGAAGTTCGAGGGCTACTCCCAGAAGGACGCCGAGTACGGCGCCGACGCGCAGAAGGCGAACTGGAACAAGCAGGCCGCCGCGTCGGCGGAGAGCTACCTGGAGATGAGCTCGTTCTCCCGGGCCAGCCTGGTCGACCAGCTGGTGTTCGAGGGGTTCACCCGCGCGCAGGCGGAGTTCGGCGCGGACGCCGTCGGTCTCTGACGAGGAGCGGCGGGAACGACGAAGACCGTGGAGCGCTGTGGTCATCAGGTGACCACGAGACTCCACGGTCTTCGACTGTGGCGGAGGTAGGGGGATTCGAACCCCCGAGGGCGTTAACCCAACCCGCTTTCCAAGCGAGCGCCATAGGCCACTAGGCGATACCTCCGCGGAGGAGGTTACCTGCAGCGTGAACCGCCGGTGAAATCGCTCCCGGCTTGGGACGCGTCGCCCGCCTCGCCTAGACTCACCGGCAACCCCCCACGCGGCGTCATCTCGCCCAATCCCCCAGGGCCGGAAGGCAGCAAGGGCAAGTGAGCTCTGATGGGTGCGTGGGGGGCCTTTGCGTCCCTGCGAGGGGTGCCGTGCCCACCGGGTGACCGGTGTGGGTGGGCACGGTTAGGGTTCACGACGTGGAGTCACCGCTCGCGCTCTATCGCCGTTACCGGCCCGACACGTTCGCCGACCTGATCGGTCAGGACCACGTGGCCGAGCCGCTGCGCGCTGCGCTGGCCAACAACCGCGTCAACCACGCCTACCTCTTCTCCGGCCCGCGCGGCTGCGGCAAGACCACCAGCGCCCGCATCCTGGCGCGCGCGCTCAACTGCGCGAAGGCGCCGATCGCCGACCCGTGCGGGGAGTGCGACTCCTGCCGTGACCTCGCCACGGGTGGTCCCGGGTCGATCGACGTCATCGAGATCGACGCGGCCAGCCACGGTGGCGTCGACGATGCGCGCGACCTGCGTGAGAAGGCCCACTTCGCGCCGGTGCGAGACCGCTACAAGGTCTACATCATCGACGAGGCCCACATGGTCACGACCGCGGGCTTCAACGCGCTGCTCAAGCTCGTCGAGGAGCCGCCGGCCCACCTGCGCTTCATCTTCGCGACCACCGAGCCCGACAAGGTCATCCCGACCATCCGCTCGCGCACCCACCACTACCCCTTCCGACTGATCCCGCCCAAGCAGCTCGGCGACTACCTCACCCAGCTGTGCGAGCAGGAGGGCGTACGCATCGAGCCGGCCGCGCTGCCGCTGGTCGTCCGTGCCGGTGCGGGATCCGCGCGCGACACCCTCTCGGTGCTCGACCAGCTGCTCGGCGGCGCCGGTCCCGAGGGCGTCACCCACCAGCTGGCCACCAACCTGCTGGGGTTCACCCCCGACAGCCTGCTCGACGAGGTCATCGAGGCGTTCGCCTCGCGTGACGGCTCCGCGGTGTTCGGGGTGGTCGACAAGGTCATCGAGACCGGGCAGGACCCGCGGCGCTTCACCGAGGACCTGCTGCGCCGCCTGCGCGACCTGGTGATCATCACCGCCGTGCCGGACGCGCCCGCGACCGGTCTTCTCGAGGTCGCCGAGGACGCCGGTGAGCGGCTGGCCTCCCAGGCTGCCCGCTTCGGTGCCATCGAGCTCAGCCGCGCCGCGGACATCGTGGCGGCGGGGCTGACCGAGATGCGCGGCGCGACCGCCCCCCGGCTGCTGCTCGAGCTGCTGTGCGCCCGGGTGCTGCTGCCCGGTGCCGACCACACCAGCGACGGCGTGATGGCCCGCCTCGAGCGGCTCGAGCGTCGGCTCGACGTCGCCGCCAGCCACGGCGAGGCCGCGCCCTCGACCGGGGCGGTGCAGCGCCCGGCCCCCCAGGTGGCCAGCCAGGCGCCCGTCGCGACCCCCGCCGCGGAGCCGTCCCGACCCGAGCCGGCCCGACCCGAGCCGGCCCGACCCGAGACTCCTCAGGCGCCGCAGCCCCAGGCTCCGGCCCCGGCCGCGCCCGTCCAAGCGGCCCCGGCCCAGGCCGCACCGGTGATGGACGCCGGTGGACCTCCGCCTCCTCCGCCCCCGCCGTCGTTCGACGACGAGCCCGAGCAGACCCCGCCGCCGCGTCCCGACGCCCCGGCCGCCCCGACCCCCGCCGCTTCGGCAGCGGCCGAGGCGCCGGCGCAGCCCGCCACCCCACCTGCCTCGCAGCCGGTGGCCGAGCAGCCGGCGGGCCCGCAGGGCGGGCTCCGCCTGGTCGACGTACGTCGCCTGTGGCCCGACATCCTCGAGGAGCTCAAGAACCGCCGTCGCCTGGCGTGGATGCTGCTCTCCCAGAACGCCCACGTGGTAGGCGTCGACGCCACCACGCTGACGGTCGGGTTCTCCAGCGAGGGGCCGCGCGACTCCTTCACGCGTGGCGGCAGTGACGAGATCCTGCGACAGACCGCGATCGACGTGGTCGGCATGGACTGGCGCATCGACACGATCGTCGACCCCAGCGGCGGTGGCGGTCCTGCGCCGGCGTCGTCCGCCCCCCGGACCCAGGTGCCCGAGGTCCAGCTCCGTGAGGCACCGCCCGAGCCCCCTGCCGAGGCCCCGTACGCCGCTCCTCCGGCGTCGGCCCCTGCCCCGGGGGTGCCCGAGTGGGTCGCCGAGCAGGACCAGGTGCAGGAGCAGGCCGGGTCCGGGCTCGCCGCGGCGCGGGCGCGTGCCGGCGAGCTCCACGGCGGCCCGGAGGTCCCCGACTACGACATCGACGGCGAGGTCGACCCCGACGACCCCGACGCCGAGACCTCAGCCATGTCCAGCGAGGCGCTGCTGAGCCAACAGCTCGGCGCCGAGCTGATCGAAGAGATCAAGCACGACTGACCCCCAGGAGCTGTGATGACCCAGAACCCGTTCGATGCCCTCGGCGGCGGCGCCGGTGGCCTCGACATGAACGCCCTGCTGCAGCAGGCCCAGCAGATGCAGCAGCAGCTGGCCGACGCGCAGAGCAGCCTCTCCTCCCAGACGGTCGACGGCACGGTGGCCGGCGGCGCGGTGACGGTGACCGTCAACGGCGTCGGCGAGCTGGTCGGCCTGTCGATCCGCGCGGGCGAGTTCGACGGCGGTGACGCCGAGGACCTGAGCGACCTCTCCGACCTCGTCGTCGCGGCCTACCGTGACGCGCGGGCCAAGGCCGAGCAGCTCGCCGAGCAGGCCATGGGCCCGCTCGCCGGCGGTCTCGGCGGCGGCCTGCCCGGCCTCGGCTGAGCGGCTCGAAGGGAACCTGCGGTGTACGAGGGCGTGGTCCAGGACCTCATCGACGAGCTCGGGCGGCTGCCCGGGGTGGGGCCCAAGAGCGCCCAGCGCATCGCCTTCCACCTGCTGCAGGCCGACCCGGTCGACGTACGCCGGCTGGCCGACGTGCTCATCGAGGTCAAGGCGAAGGTGAAGTTCTGCTCGGTCTGCTTCAACGTCTCCGAGGACGAGCAGTGCCGCATCTGCCGTGACGCACGCCGCGACCCGACCATCCTGTGCGTCGTCGAGGAGTACAAGGACGTCGTCGCGATCGAGCGCACGCGCGAGTTCCGCGGGCGCTACCACGTGCTGGGCGGCGCCATCTCGCCCATCGACGGCATCGGTCCCGAGCAGCTCCACGTGCGCGAGCTGATGACCCGGCTGGCCGACGGCACGGTCACCGAGGTGATCCTGGCGACCGACCCCAACCTCGAGGGCGAGGCCACCGCGACGTACCTCACGCGCCTGCTGCGGCCCATGGGGTTGCGCGTCACGCGACTTGCGAGTGGACTGCCGGTGGGTGGTGACCTGGAGTACGCCGACGAGGTCACCCTGGGCCGCGCGTTCGCCGGAAGGAGATCGGCCGATGACTGAGGAGCCGGTGGAGTTCGACCGCGAGGCGTTCGCGCAGCAGATCGCCGACCAGGTCGAGAGCTTCCTGATCGCGCTGCGCGAGATCGCGAGCGAGGGCAACGGCGCGCAGGCGGTCTCGCTGCTGCTGCTCGAGATCAGCCAGGTGCTGCTGGCGGGGGCCCGGCTGGGCGCCCAGCTCGACTTCACCCCGCGGGAGGAGTTCCCGCCCGATGTGGGTCCCGAGGCCGACATCGACGAGCTGCGGATGCGGCTGGCCGAGATGCTCGACAGCATCGACACCTACAGCTTCGTGTTCGACCCGTACATCCCCGAGGTCGTCCGCAGCAAGCTCTCCGACGACCTCACCTCGATCGCGGTCGACCTCGACAACGGCCTGCGCCACCACCGCCGCGGTGACGTCGACGAGGCGCTGTGGTGGTGGCAGTTCTCCTACGTCAACAACTGGGGCAACCTCGCCGGGGCGACGCTCAACGCGCTGCTGACGGTCGTCGCCCACGACCGCTTCGACACCGACTTCGTCGCGACGGCCCAGGCGGCCGTGGTGGCGGATGAGATGCTCGCCCAGGCTCCACCGGACGCCACGTAGAATCGGCGGTTGGGCGTGGCGGCAACGGCGCCGCACACCTCTCGCCCGAGCCTGATCCCTGTCTCATCACCGATCCTCGAGGACCAACCGTGGGCATTGTCGTGCAGAAGTACGGCGGCTCCTCGCTCGCCGACGCCGACGCGATCAAGCGCGTCGCACGCCGCATCGTGGAGGTGAAGAAGGCCGGCCACGACGTGGTCGTCGCCGTCTCCGCGATGGGCGACACCACCGACGACCTTCTCGACCTGGCCAACGGCGTCTCGCCGCTTCCGCCGGCGCGCGAGATGGACATGCTGCTGACGGCCGGTGAGCGCATCTCCATGGCGCTGGTGGCGATGGCCATCAGCGACCTGGGCTTCACCGCCCGGTCGTTCACCGGGTCCCAGGCCGGCGTGATCACCGACGCCGTCCACGGCAAGGCCAAGATCATCGACGTGACGCCGGGGCGCATCACCCAGGCCATCGGCGAGGGCCACATCGTCATCGTCGCGGGCTTCCAGGGCGTGAGCGCCGACACCAAGGAGATCACCACTCTGGGCCGCGGCGGCACCGACACCACCGCGGTGGCGCTGGCGGCCGCGCTGGATGCCGACGTGTGCGAGATCTACACCGACGTCGACGGCGTGTTCACCGCCGACCCGCGCATCGTCCCCGCGGCCCGCAAGCTCGACCGGGTGTCGTACGAGGAGATGCTGGAGCTCGCCGCCTGTGGCGCAAAGATCCTGCACCTGCGCTGCGTCGAGTACGCCCGCCGCTACGACATGCCCATCCACGTCCGTTCGTCGTTCAGCCAGCTCGAAGGCACCTGGGTCGTCGCCGGCGACTCCTCCGAGGGAGACAGCACCATGGAAGCACCGATCATCGCGGGCGTCGCCCACGACCGCAGCGAGGCCAAGATCACCGTCGTCGGCGTGCCCGACAAGGTCGGTGAGGCCGCCCGCATCTTCGAGGCCCTCGCCGAGGCGCAGATCAACATCGACATGATCGTGCAGAACGTCTCGGCCGCGGCCACGAGCCTGACCGACATCTCCTTCACGCTGCCGCGCACCGACGGCCAGACCGCCATGAACGCGCTCGCGCGCCTGCAGGGCGAGGTCGGCTACGACAAGCTCCTCTACGACGACAAGATCGGCAAGGTGTCCCTCATCGGCGCGGGCATGCGCTCGCACCCGGGCATCACCTCGAAGTTCTTCGCCTCGCTCGCCGCCGCCGGCGTCAACATCGGCATGATCTCCACCTCCGAGATCCGCATCTCGGTCGTGGTCGACGAGGCCGACGTCGACGACGCCGTGCGCGCCACCCACTCGGCGTTCGACCTGGACGCCGACGAGGTCGAGGCCGTGGTCTACGGAGGCACCGGACGATGAGCGTCAACATCGGCATCGTCGGCGCCACCGGCCAGGTCGGCGTCGCCATGCGCCAGATCCTGGAGGAGCGCAGCTTCCCCGCCGACCAGGTCCGCTTCTTCGCCTCGGCCCGCTCGGCCGGCAAGACGCTGCCGTTCGCCGGCCGCGACATCGTCGTCGAGGACGCCGCCACGGCCGACCCGGCCGGACTCGACATCGCACTCTTCTCCGCGGGCGCGACCACGTCGCGCGAGGTGGCGCCCCGGTTCGTCGAGGCAGGCGTCATCGTCATCGACAACTCCAGCGCCTTCCGCAAGGACCCGTCGATCCCGCTGGTCGTCTCCGAGGTCAACCCCCAGGACATGGACGGGGTGATCGAGGCCCGCCGCGGCATCGTCGCCAACCCCAACTGCACGACCATGGCCGCGATGCCCGTCCTCAAGCCGCTGCACGACGAGGCCGGCCTGGTCCGGCTCATCGTGTCCTCGTACCAGGCGGTCTCCGGGTCCGGTGTCGCCGGCGTCGAGGAGCTGGCCCGCGGCATCGAGGCGGCCGGTGACAAGGCCCGTGAGCTGGCGTACGACGGCGAGGCGGTGACCTTCCCCGAGCCGGTGAAGTACGTCGCCCCGATCGCCCACAACGTCATCCCGCTCGCCGGGTCGATCGTCGACGACGGCCTCAACGAGACCGACGAGGAGCAGAAGCTCCGCAACGAGTCGCGCAAGATCCTCGGGCTGCCCGAGCTGCTCGTCTCCGGCCTGTGCGTGCGGGTGCCCGTCTTCACCGGTCACTCGCTGGCGATCAACGCCGAGTTCGAGCGGGCGATGACGCCGGAGCGGGCCAGGGAGATCCTGGCCGACGCGCCGGGCGTCGAGCTGGCCGAGGTGCCGACCCCGCTGGGCGCGGCCGGCAAGGACCCGTCGTACGTCGGCCGCCTGCGCCAGGACCCCGGGGTGCCGGGCGATCGTGGGCTGGCGTTGTTCGTCAGCAACGACAACCTGCGCAAGGGCGCCGCCCTCAACACCGTCCAGCTCGCGGAGATCGTCGCCGCCGCGCTCTAGAGTGCGGCCAGTGATCTGGTTGCTGGCCGCCCTCCTGGTGGTGTGGGTCGCCCTCGGCCCGTGGGTGCTCGTCGCCGCTGCCGTCCTCATGGGCG
>JAJPEO010000174.1 GCA_021166815.1 Nocardioides sp. | reverse complement strand
CGAGCGGGGCTTCGCGGGCACCTCGACGACGATGGTGAGCGAGCGCGCGGGCGTGAGCCGGGGCGCGCAGCTGCACCACTTCCCGACCAAGAACGACCTCGTGGTCGCCGCCGTCGAGCACATCACCGAGCTGCGGGGTGCTGAGCTGGCCGACGCGGTGGCCAAGCTGCCGGGCGGCAAGCGCCGCACCCGCGCGGTGCTGGAGATGCTCGGCGACCACTTCTGCTCGCCGGTCTTCACCGCCGCGCTCGAGCTGTGGGTCGCCGCCCGCACCGACGAGCACCTGCTCGCCGCCGTCTCGCCGCTGGAGCAGCGGGTCGGTCGCGAGACGCACAAGCTGACGGTGACGGCGCTCGGCGCCGACGAGTCCAAGCCCGGCACGCGCGAGCTGGTCCAGGCCACGCTCGACCTCGTCCGTGGTCTCGGCCTCGCCAACACCATCACCGACGACGCCCGCCGGCGTCGCCGCATCCTCCACCAGTGGGCCGACACGCTCGACAAGGAGCTCGCATGACCGACACGCTGACCGAGGTCCTCGCGGACCTGAAGGCCGAGGGCGACCGCCTCGAGGTGCTCGTCGCCGGCCTCGACGAGGCGGGCTGGCGTACGCCGACCCCGGCCGAGGGCTGGGACGTCGCCACCCAGGTCGCGCACCTCGCGTGGACCGACGAGGTCGCCGTGGCCGCGGCCACCGACAAGGAGAAGTGGGACGGCTACGTCCTCGAGGCGATCAACGACCCGACCGGCTACGTCGACGCCTGCGCGCTGCAGATCGCGCAGGACCCCGAGCTGATGACCCGCTGGCAGGCCGCGCGCCGCGAGCTGGCGGCGACCCTGGCCGGCTACCCGTCCGGCGAGAAGATGCCGTGGTTCGGCCCGCCGATGTCGCCCACCTCGATGGCCACGGCCCGGCTCATGGAGACGTGGGCCCACAGCCTCGACGTTCACGAGGCGCTGGGCGCGCCCGTCGAGGACACCGACACGATCAGGCACATCGCCCACCTGGGTGTCCGTACGCGCAACTACGCCTTCAGTGTCCACGGTCTCGACGCCCCGGGCGAGGAGTTACGCATCGAGCTGACGGCGCCGTCCGGGGAGGTCTGGTCATGGGGTCCAGAGGGTGCTCCCCAGGCGGTGACCGGTAGCGCCGGTGACTTCTGCCGCCTGGTGACCCAGCGCGTCCACCGCGCCGACACCGACCTGGTCGCCGTCGGCGAGGACGCCGACCGGTGGCTCGACGTCGCCCAGGCGTTCGCCGGCCCGCCCGGAGCCGGGAGGGACGCGCGATGATCGACCACGCACGCGCCGTGCGCATCGGCAACTGCTCGGGCTTCTACGGCGACCGCCTCTCGGCGATGCGCGAGATGCTCGAGGGCGGCGAGCTCGACGTCCTGACCGGCGACTACCTCGCCGAGCTGACCATGCTCATCCTCGGCAAGGACCAGCTCAAGGACCCGAGCCTGGGCTACGCCCGTACGTTCGTCCGCCAGCTCGAGGAGAGCCTGGCGCTGGCGCTGGAGAAGGGCGTCAAGATCGTCACCAACGCCGGCGGGCTCAACCCCGCGGGGCTGGCGGAGAAGGTCCGCGAGCTGGCGACCGGCCTCGGCCTGGACGTCAAGGTCGCCCACGTCGAGGGTGACGACGTACGCCACCTGTCGTTCGAGAACGCCCTGACCGCCAACGCCTACCTCGGCGGCTGGGGCATCGCCCGCGCGCTGGAGCAGGGCGCCGACGTCGTCGTCACGGGCCGCGTCACCGACGCCTCCCTGGTCGTCGGCCCCGCGGCCTGGTTCCACGGCTGGGACTCCACCGACTACGACGCCCTCGCAGGCGCGGTCGTCGCCGGCCACGTCATCGAGTGCGGCACGCAGGCCACGGGCGGCAACTTCAGCGGGTTCATGGAGCTCGTCGCGGACGGCCGCCTCGACCCTGCGAAGCCGCTCGGCTTCCCGATCGCCGAGATCGCGGCCGACGGCTCCTGCGTCATCACCAAGCACGACGGCACCGGCGGTGCAGTCACCCTCGACACGGTGACCGCCCAGCTCGTCTACGAGATCCAGTCCGTGAAGTACCTCGGGCCCGACGTCACCACGCTGCTCGACACCATCGAGCTCAGCGAGGCCGGACCCGACCGCGTCGTCATCACCGGCGTGCGCGGCGAGGCTCCGCCCGACCGCCTCAAGGTCTGCCTCAACGAGCTCGGCGGCTGGCGCAACGCGATCGAGTTCGTCCTCACCGGGCTCGACATCGACGCCAAGGCGGACCTGGTCCGCCGCCAGGTCGAGGCGTCGTGGGGCGAGCGCGCCCCCGCCGACGTGACCTGGACCCTCGGCCCGGCCCACGTGCCCGGCGCCGACACCGAGGCGGGCGCGTCCACCCTGCTGCGCTGCGTCGTCAAGGACGCCGACCCCAAGGTCGCGAGCAAGGGCCTCACCGCCCCGGCCGTCGAGGTCGGCCTCGCGTCCTACCCCGGCTTCACCCTGACCGCGCCGCCCGGTCCGGCCTCGCCGTACGGCATCTACCGCGCGGAGTACGTCGACCGTGACCAGGTCACCCACACGGTCGTCCACGCCGACGGCACGAAGGAGGTCGTGGCATGAGCCGGATCCCCCTGCACCGAATTCCTCTGGGCACCTTCGTCCACGCCCGCTCCGGCGACAAGGGCGGCGACGCCAACCTCGGGCTGTGGGTCTCCCGCACCGCCGAGGGCCCCTACGCCGAGCGCGTCGCCTGGCTGCTGGACACGGTCACTCCCGACTGGGTGCGCGACCTCGTCCCCGAGGCCGCCGGCCTCGACATCGAGGTCCACCCGTTGCCCAACCTGGGCGCGGTCAACATCGTCATCCACCGGTTGCTGGGTGACGGTGTCGCTGCCTCCACGAGGTTCGACCCGCAGGCCAAGGGCCTGGGCGAATGGGCCCGCAGCCGCCACGTCGACGTACCCGAGGAGATCGCATGAGCGGCTGTAAGCACTACAACGACGAGCGCCAGGCGCTCGCCGACACCGCCGCGGACTTCACCCGTCGCGAGATCGTCCCCCACCTGCAGGAGTGGGAGGAGGCCGGCCTCGTGCCGCGCGAGCTGCACCGCAAGGCGGGCGCGCTCGGCCTGATCGGCGTCGGCTTCCCCGAGGAGGTCGGCGGCCTGGGCGACGTGCTGGACTCGGTCGCGGTGCAGGAGGCGATGCTCGCCGCCGGTGCGTCCAGCGGCCTGATGGCGACCCTGTTCACCGCCGGCATCGCCGTGCCGCACATCGCGGCCAGTGGCAACGCCGACCTGATCGAGCGCTTCGTCGTCCCGACCCTGGCCGGCGACAAGATCGGCTCGCTGGCGATCACCGAGCCCGGCGGCGGGTCCGACGTGGCCTCGATCCGCACCACCGCCGAGCGCGACGGGGACCACTACATCGTCAACGGCGCCAAGACCTTCATCACCTCCGGCGTCCGGGCCGACTTCGTCACCGCGGCCGTGCGCACTGCCCCGATTGACACTGTCCCGCGTCACGCCGGTTTGTCCTTGCTGGTGATCGAGAAGGGCACGCCCGGCTTCACCGTCGACCGCTCGCTGGCCAAGATGGGCTGGCACTGCTCCGACACCGCCGAGCTCGGCTTCGCCGACGTGCGCGTGCCGGTCGCCAACCTCGTCGGCGAGGAGGGCACCGGCTTCATCCAGATCGCCAGCCAGTTCGTCTCCGAGCGCCTGGC
>JAJPEO010000150.1 GCA_021166815.1 Nocardioides sp. | reverse complement strand
GGCGATGCCGCAGGGTGACTACGCCGTCACCGCGTCCTTCGTCCCGACCAACACCGCGCAGTACCTGCCGAGCACCTCGCCCATGGAGCTGCTCACGGTCTCCGCGCCCGCCACGGCGACCACGACCGCGCTGACCCTGTCGCGCACCACGGCCGCGGCCGGCGACACCGTGCGGGGAACCGCCACGGTCGCCCCGGCCGGCGCTGCCGGCGACGTGAAGTTCTTCGTCGGCGCCACCGAGATCGGTGCCGCGCCGGTCGTCTCCGGCCGAGCCGTCGTCAACACGCTGGCCATCAGCGCCCTGGCGCCCGGGGACCACCAGGTCGTCGCCCGGTTCACTCCGGGCAACCCGGCCGCCTACGCCGCGAGCGCGTCGGACCCGGTCACCCTCACCATCACCCCGCCGGCATCGCCGACCACCACGACGCTGACCCTGTCGCCCACCTCGGCGAACGCCCTGCAACGCGTGATGGCCTCGGCGGCGGTCAGCCCAGGCAACCTGGCCGGCACCGTCACCTTCACCGTCGACGGGCGTACCGTCACCGGGACGGTGACCGGTGGCGTGGCCACCGCCGAGCTGCCCCAGCTCGTCGCCGGCACCTACCAGGTCAGCGCCCGCTTCCAGCCCACGGACACGACGTACGGTGCGAGCACCTCCGCCAACGTCCCGCTCACCATCACGCTGGTCGACACCACCACCTCGCTCGCGCTCTCCGCCACCTCGGGGACGTCCGGTGACGCCCTCCAGGCGACCGCCACGGTCACCCCGGACGGGGTCACCGGGTCGGTGCGGTTCCTCGTCGACGGCTCGGAGGTCTCCACCGAGCCGGTCGGCGGCGGCACCGCCGTCACCACGCTCCCGGCCATGGCGGTCGGACAGCACCAGGTGATCGCGGAGTTCGTCCCCTCCGGCACCGGTGTCGCGCGCTCCAGCCAGTCCGACCCCGTCATGGTGACCATGGCAGCCCCCACCACGGCGACCGCCACGAGCACCTCGCTGGCCCTCGACTCCGCCACGGTGTCGCAGGGCACCCCGATCACGGCCCGCGCCACGGTCGCCGCCGACAGCGCCTCGCCCCTCGGCAAGGTCGTCTTCACCGTCGACGGACGTTCCGTGGAGGCACGCGTGTCGGCCGGCGCGGCACAGGCGGTCCTGCCTGCGCTCGGCATCGGCGAGCACGACGTCGTCGCACGGTTCGTCCCCGACGACGCGGCCGTGTTCGCGGCCAGCACCTCGGCACCCGTCCGGCTGTCGGTCCTGCGCGAGGCGGCCACCACCTACACGTACGTCCAGCTCTCGCCCTCCAGCGTGCTGGTGGGCCAGCCGGTCACCGTCACCGCGTCGGTCTCGTCGAGTGCCGGAGCCCCGCAGGGGACGATGACGTTCACCGCGGGCGCGCAGACCCTCTCCACCTCCGTGGTGGACCGGATCGCGACGTGGACCTTCACCCCGACCTCGGCCGGGACCGAGACGGTCGCAGCGGCGTTCGTCCCCGCCCAGCCCCTGGAGCAGAAGGCGAGCAGCGCCTCGGCGATCCTGAGCGTCGCGGGCAGCAAGGCCGCCTCCACGGCCACCGGCCTGACGCTGGCGACCAACCGGGCCGTGGTCGGCACCGTCGTACGGGCCACGGCGGTCGTCTCCGCCGACGGCGGCGCGGCGCTGGGATCGGTCCAGTTCAGCCTCGACGGGGCCGACCTGGGGTCCGCGGTGCCCGTGGCGGCGGGCGTGGCCCGTCTGGACCTGCCGGGCGACCTCGAGCCCGGGGACCACGACGTGCAGGCCCGGTTCACGCCGACCGACCCCACCAGCCAGGCGCCCAGCAGCTCGGCACTGCGGACGCTGACGGTGACGGCGACCGCCGCCGCCTCGGAGACCCAGACGGCTCTCGGCGTCTCGCCGTCCGCCGCGGTGGTCGGTGAGTCCGTGGTCGTCTCCGCCGCGGTCACCGGTGTCGCCTCGCCCCAGGGCCAGGTGCGGTTCGTGGTGGCGCCGCTCGGCATCAGCAAGACGGCTGCGGTGGACGGCGGGCGGGCCTCCGCGACGCTCCCGCCGCTGTCATCCGGCGTGTACTCGGTCACCGCGCAGTTCCAGCCGACCGACCCCTCGGCACAGGCCGGCAGCACGTCGGCCGCACGGGCGCTGGTCGTCTCGGCGCAGGAGGCCGTACGCACCCTCACCGCGGTGACGCTCACGCCCGACACGGTCGACCCCGGGCAGGCCCCCACGGCCACCGCCTCGGTCCGCGGCGAGTTGGGGACGCCCGAGGGCACCGTCGAGTTCTCCGTGGCCGGGACCACGCTCAGCGGTCCGCTCGACGCCTCCGGCAACGTCTCGGTCCAGCTGCCGGACAGCCTGGCGTCGGGCACCCACACCGTGAGCGCGACCTACGTCCCCCAGGCAGGCTCCCTCCACGGGGCCAGCACGGGCAGCGCCATGCTCGTCGTGCGGGCTGCGGCGTCGGTCACCACGACCACGCTGACGCTCTCGTCGGAGTCGGTCTACCTGGGTGACGCGACCTCGGCCGTCGTCCGGGTGGCGGCGGGCTCGGGCGTCCCGAGCGGCGTCGTGGAGGTGCTGGTCGACGGCCGGACGATCTCCGCGCCGCTCACCGCCGGCGGAGCGACCGTCAGCCTGCCCCCGCTCGCCGTGGGCAGCCACCCCGTGGTGGCGACGTACCTCCCGTCGAGCAACCACGTCACGAGCTCCTCGGAAGCCAGCACCCTCACGGTCAAGCCCCTCCGGATCGCTCCGACGGTGACGACGACTCGCCTGCAGGTGCCCACGACCGGGGTCAACCTCGGCAAGACGATCGCGGTGTCCGCCACGGTGACGGGCGGCAACGCCGCGGGCACCGTGCGCTTCAGCGCCGGCTGGTCGACCGTCGTGGCGCCGGTGGTCAACGGCCTCGCCTCCGCCCAGCTCCCCACGCTGGTGGCGGGTGACACGGTCGTGTCCGCGACGTTCGTCCCCACCGACGACCAGGTCCTGACGCCCAGCTTCGCCACGGCGACCGTGCGCGTGCTGCGGGCCCGGGCGAAGGTGGCCGTACGCGCGAAGTACCTGTCCCGTACGCGCTCCCTGCAGGTGCGGGCGCTCGTCTCCACCCTGGACGGGGTCGGCCAGTGCAACGGCCGCGCCTGGATCACGGTCAAGGTGGGCTCGCGGATCGTCCAGACCGTCAAGCCGCCGGTCGAGTGCGGGGGTCGGATCACCCGCACGCTCGACAAGCTGCCGAAGGCGCGCAAGTACACCGTCGTGGTGAAGTACCTCGGCTCGCCGACCGTGCTGCCCGCGACCGGGTCCGTGGTGGTCAGGCCGTAGGGCGACCGTGACAGTGCCACTGTGAGCGACCCCACCACGGACCCGCATTCCGTGGCGGGGGCATCACTTGTAGCCTCACAACACACATCGAGTGCACAGGAGGGGCCGCGAGGCCACACCACCATGAACATTGTTGTCTGTGTGAAGTACGTGCCGGACGCCACGGCCGACCGCAAGTTCGAGGACGACAACACCGTCGACCGCGTGGGCGTCGACGGCCTGTTGTCCGAGCTTGACGAGTACGCCGTCGAGCAGGCCCTGCAGTTCCGCGAGAAGCGGGACGGCGAGGACATCGAGGTCACCGCGCTGTGCGTGGGCCCGGAGAAGGCCGTCGACGCGGTGCGCAAGGCGCTGCAGATGGGCGCCGACAAGGGCGTCCACGTCGTCGACGACGCCATCGCCGGCTCCGACGCCATCGCCACCTCGCTGGTGCTCGCCAAGGCGATCGAGAAGATCGGCCCGGCCGACCTCGTCGTCTGCGGCATGGCCTCGACCGACGCCGGCATGAGCGTCGTCCCCGCGATGCTGGCCGAGCGCCTGGGCCTGCCCCAGGTCACGCTCGCGTCGGTGGTCGAGTCACAGGGTGACCAGGTGCGCGTCAAGCGCGACAACGAGGGCTCCACCGAGGTCATCGGTGCCACCCTGCCGATCGTCCTGAGCGTGACCGACCAGTCGGGCGAGGCCCGCTACCCGTCGTTCAAGGGCATCATGGCGGCGAAGAAGAAGCCGCTGGAGACCCTCGCCCTCGGCGACCTGGGCGTCGACGCCGGTGAGGTCGGCCTGTCCGTGGCCTGGTCGCAGGTCGAGGACACCGCCGCCCGCCCGCCGCGCACGGCCGGCGAGATCGTCACCGACGAGGACGGCTCGGGCGCCACCGCGCTGGTCGAGTTCCTCGCGTCCAAGAAGTTCATCTGAGAAGGGACGAGGGAACATGTCTGAAGTCCTGGTTGTAGTCGACCACGCCGACGGCGAGGTCAAGAAGCCCACCTACGAGCTCCTCACGATCGCCCGCCGCCTCGGCGAGCCGTCGGCCGTCTTCTTCGGCTCGCCCGACCAGGGCGACGCCGTGGCCGAGAAGGTCAAGAAGTACGGCGCCGCCAAGGTCTACGTCGTCGACGACGCACAGATCAAGGGATTCCTCGTGGCGCCCAAGGCCGAGGCGCTCCAGCAGCTGGCCGGGCAGGCCCAGCCCGCCGCGATCCTGCTGCCCTCGACCTTCGAGAACAAGGAGGTCGCGGCCCGCCTGGCGATCAAGATCGGCTCCGGCCTGATCACCGACGCCGTCGACGTCGCCGAGGGCGGCGTGACCACCCAGTCGGTGTTCGCCGGCAACTTCACGGTCCAGGCCAAGGTCACCGAGGGCACGCCGATCATCACGGTCAAGCCCAACTCCGCCGCCCCCGAGGAGGCCGAGGGTGCCGGTGCGGTCGAGGCGTTCGCCGCGACGATCTCCGACGCCGCCAAGACCGCCCAGATCGTTGCCTCGCAGCCGCGCCAGTCGACCGGGCGCCCCGACCTGACCGAGGCCGCGATCGTGGTCTCCGGTGGTCGTGGCACCGGCGGCAACTTCGAGCCCGTCGAGGGCTTCGCCGACTCCCTCGGTGCCGCCGTGGGCGCCTCGCGCGCCGCGGTCGACTCCGGCTGGATGCCGCACGCCTTCCAGGTCGGCCAGACCGGCAAGACCGTGTCGCCGCAGCTCTACGTCGCCAACGGCATCTCGGGTGCGATCCAGCACCGCGCGGGCATGCAGACCTCCAAGACGATCGTCGCGGTCAACAAGGACCCCGAGGCGCCGATCTTCGAGCTGGTCGACTTCGGCGTGGTGGGCGACCTCCACACCGTGCTCCCCGCAGCGACCGAGCAGGTCAACGCCCGCAAGGGCTGAGCGGGCACTTCTCCGCACGTTCCACACGCCGACCGGGCACTTCTCCGCAGCGGAGAAGTGCCCGGTCGGAGCCATTTGGGTGCGGAGAAGGGCCCGGTCGGTGTCAGGGTGGGAGACGCCGCCTGCGCAGCTCGGCCGGCCGCCTAGGCTCGTGGCATGAGCACCCCCCAGCCCGACGTCCGCGAGCAGGTCACCGAGGTGGCCGCCCGGGCCCGTACCGCCAGCCACGACCTCGCGCTCGCCACCCGGGCGACCAAGGACGCGGCGCTGCTGGCGATGGCCGACGCCCTGGTCGAGCGGAGCCCCGAGATCCTGGCTGCCAACGCCGAGGACATCGCCCGCGCCGAGCAGGGCGGTACGCCCCCCAACATCATCGACCGCCTGCGCCTCGACGAGTCGCGGCTGGAGGACATGGCCAGCGGGCTGCGCCAGGTCGCCGGGCTCCCGGACCCGGTGGGGGAGGTGCTGCGCGGCGGCACCCTGGCCAACGGCCTGGAGCTGCGCCAGGTGCGCGTCCCGTTCGGCGTGGTCGGCATGATCTACGAGGCCCGTCCCAACGTCACCGCGGACGCAGCAGGCATCTGCCTGAAGTCGGGCAACGCGGTGCTGCTGCGCGGCTCGTCGAGCGCCCAGTCCAGCAACACGGCCATCGTCGAGGCCCTGCGTGGCGCCGTCGAGTCGGCCGGCCTGCCCGCCGACGTCGTCCAGCTGGTGCCGGGCGACAGCCACGACAGCGTCAAGGCCCTGATGCGGGCGCGTGGTCTCGTGGACGTGCTCATCCCGCGTGGCGGTGCGGGCCTGATCCGCAGCGTCGTGGAGGAGTCCACCGTGCCGGTGATCGAGACCGGGGGCGGCAACTGCCACGTCGACGTGGACGCGTCCGCAGACCTCGAGCAGGCCCTGGCCATCGTGATGAACTCCAAGACCCACCGCACGAGCGTGTGCAACGCGGCGGAGTCCCTGCTCGTGCACGCCGACGTGGCCGACGAGTTCCTGCCGCTGGTGGTCGAGGCGCTGCAGGAGGCCGGGGTGACGATCCACGGTGACGAGCGCTTCGCCGAGTACGACCACGTGCTGCCCGCCACCGACGAGGACCACGCGACCGAGTACCTCGCCGCCGAGATCTCCGCGGCCGTGGTCGACGACGTCGGCGGGGCGATCACGCACATCCGGCGGTTCTCCAGCGGCCACACCGACGCAATCGTCGCGCGCGACCAGGGGACGATCCGGCGCTTCGTGGCCGCCGTCGACTCGGCCGCGGTGCTGGTCAACGCGTCGACGCGATTCACCGACGGGGGAGAGTTCGGGTTCGGAGCCGAGATCGGCATCTCCACCCAGAAGCTCCACGCCCGCGGGCCCATGGGGCTGCCCGAGATGACGTCCAGCAAGTACGTCGTGGTGGGCGACGGCCACGTACGCGGTGGCAGCCCGGTAGGATCCTCCCCATGCTGAGCGCTCTCACCGTCGTCGCCGCCGCCGAGGCCGGCGAGCCCGCCATCCACCCCTACGCCGTCGGGGCCATCACCCTGGCGATCCTCATGGTGATGCTGTTCGCCGTCGTGGCGTTCGGCGGCGGGCGCGAGCACAGCTGAGGCTGCCCACCGTGCGTCGCGTGGGCGTGATGGGCGGCACCTTCGACCCCATCCACCACGGTCACCTCGTGGCCGCCTCGGAGGTCCAGGCGTGGTTCGACCTCGACGAGGTGGTCTTCGTCCCCACCGGCGCACCCTGGCAGAAGGCCGACCGGGAGGTCTCCCCGGCCGAGCACCGCTACCTCATGACCGTGGTGGCCACGGCCTCCAACCCGCGCTTCACCGTCTCGCGCGTCGACATCGACCGCGAGGGTCCCACGTACACGATCGACACGTTGCGGGACCTCAAGGCGCTGATGCCCGACGCCGAGCTCTACTTCATCACCGGTGCCGACGCGCTCGCCGACATCTTCACCTGGCGTGACGTCGACGAGCTGTTCGAGCTGGCCAACTTCGTCGGCTGCACCCGCCCCGGCTACACCATGGACCCCGAGACCTTGGCCAAGATCCCGGCCGAGAAGGTCACGATGGTGGAGATCCCCGCCTTGGCGATCTCCTCGACCGACTGCCGCAAGCGCACGCGTCGCGGCGAGCCGGTGTGGTACCTCGTGCCCGACGGCGTCGTCCAGTACATCTCCAAGCACCGGCTCTACACCCCAGCCGGGCCCGCCACCCCAGACCCCCACAGGGAGCCTGCATGACCGCCACCGACCACGCCCTCGAGCTCGTCGCCATCGCCGCCCAGGCCGCGCACGACAAGCAGGCCCAGCAGGTCCTCGCCTTCGACGTGAGCGAGCAGCTCGCCATCACCGACGCGTTCGTCCTGGCCAGCGCCAACAACGAGCGACTCGTCAGCGCCATCGTCGACGAGATCGAGGACAACCTGCGCGAGGCCGGGGCCAAGCCGATCCGGCGCGAGGGACAGCGCGAGGGCCGCTGGGTGCTCCTCGACTACGGCGAGATCGTGGTGCACGTCCAGCACGAGGACGAGCGCGCCTTCTACGCCCTCGAGCGCCTCTGGAGCGACTGCCCCACGATCTCGCTCGACCTGAGGTGAGGCGGCTGGTCCTGCTCCGCCACGGGCAGACCGAGTGGAACCTCGCGGGCCGCTTCCAGGGGCACACCGACATCGCGCTGGACGAGACCGGGGTCGCACAGGCGGAGCGGGTCGCGCCCGCGATGGCGGCGCTTGACCCCGTACGCCTGTGGAGCAGCGACCTGGTGCGGGCGAGCCGGACGGCCGAGATCGTGGCAGCCGCGACCGGGCTCGAGCCAGTGCTCGACGACCGGTTGCGCGAGTACGACGTCGGCGTGCGCGCCGGCATGACCCGCGACGAGCTCCGGGCGCAGCACCCCGAGGTCTACCTCGCCATGGTGTCGGGCGCACCCGGGGCCGTCGAGGGCGCGGAGACCGACGAGCAGGTCCAGCGCCGGGTCCACTCGGCGCTGCAGGACTTCTGGGAGAGCCTGGGCCGGGGTGAGACAGGGCTGGTCGTCATGCACGGCGCCGCCCTGCGCACCGGGCTGCTGGCCTTCCTCGGCTGGCCGGTGAGCCTGCGCGAGCAGCTGCGCGGCCTGGCCAACTGCGGCTGGGTCGAGCTGCTCGAGAGCGAGGACGGCCGGCCCCAGATGGTGGCCTACAACCGGGTCGTGGGTGGCTGAGGTGCGGGCGGGCAAGGCGCCGAGCGCTCGGGCGCGCGAGGTCGACCTGACGCTCAGCCGTCGGGCCGCGCGGCTCCTCGACGACGCCGTCACCGTTCCCGGGACCTCCTTCGGTGTCGGGCTCGACGCGGTCATCGGCCTGGTCCCCGGCGTCGGGGACGCGGCAGGCAGCCTGCTGTCGGGGATCGTCGTACGCGACGCCATCCGCGCGCGGGTGCCGATGCCGCTGCTGGCGCTCATGGGCCTCAACCTGCTCCTGGACGCCGTGCTGGGACTGGTGCCGGGGATCGGGGACCTCCTCGACGTCGCCCACCGTGCCAACCGCAAGAACGTGCGCCTGCTCCTCCGCGAGGTCGAGAAGCAGCCGCTGCGGGAGCCGCCGAGTGCTGGCTACCTGGCCGGCGCGGTGGCGTTGATGGTCGTCCCGATGGTCGCGGGCGTGGCCGTGGCCGTCCTCGGACTGTGGCTGCTGTGGCGCTGGCTGCGGTGACACCGACATGCCCCACCCCCGATTTCACCCGCCGGGTGGACGTCCGCTAATGTTCTCGCGTTGCCCGAAAGGGCGGCACCCCTCCGAGCAATCGGGGATGGGGCTGTGGCGCAGCTGGTAGCGCATCTGCATGGCATGCAGAGGGTCAGGGGTTCGAGTCCCCTCAGCTCCACAAGACGCACCAACGGCCGCCCGGGATCGGGCGGCCGTTCGTGCGTCCGGGGGGCGGTGAACCCCTCACGCGATGGTGAGGCCCCCGTCGACCGGGATCATCTGGCCGTTGACGTAGCCCGCCGCGGGGGAGGCCAGCCACACGGCGGTCGCGGCGAGCTCGTGCGGGTCGCCGGTGCGTCCGGCCGGCACCCGCTGCAGGGCCAGGTCGAGGTAGCCGTCGGGGTAGGTGTCGGTCATCTCGGAGGCGAAGAAGCCCGGGCACAGTGCGTTGACGCGGATCCCCTTGCGGCCCATCCACTGCTGGGCGAGGTCGCGGGTGAGGCCGCCGAGCCCGGCCTTCGAGGCGGAGTACGCGGCCTGGGGGAGCCCGCCGGTCGTGATGCCGAGGATGGAGGAGATGTTGATGATGCTCGAGCCGGGCTGCATGACGCGGCCGCAGGCCTGGGCCATCCAGTAGCAGCCGTTCAGGTTGACGTCGATCACCTGGCGGAACTGCTCCGGGGTCTCCTTGGTGGCCGGGACGGCCGTGCCGACCCCGGCGTTGTTGACCAGGACGTCGACGTGGCCGAACTTCTCCATCGCCGCGTCGACGAGGCGCTGGCACTGCTCCGGGTCGGCGACGTCGGTCTCGACCGTCAGCACCTGGCGGCCGTTGGTGCGTACGGCGTCGGCCACGGCCTGCAGCTTCTCCACCCGGCGCGCGCCGAGCACGACGTCGGCGCCTGCCTGGGCGAACCCGTGCGCGAAGGCGACGCCGAGGCCCGAGGACGCGCCGGTGACGATGACGACCTTGCCGTCGAGGCGGAACATGTCGAGAACGCTCATGCGTCGACCCTATGGGGCACCAGCGTCGGAGCGCGGGGCAGGTCGCGCACCGAGCGGGAGGACAGCACGAGCGCGCAGACGGCGACGTACGCGATGCCGGAGGCGACCAGGACCCGGTCGTTGCCGAACGCCTCCCCGAGGGGTCCCCAGGCGAGCTGACCGATCGGCATGGCGATGAAGGAGCCGAGCATGTCGTAGGAGTAGGCGCGCGAGAGCATGGCGTCCTCGATGTTCTCCTGCATGGCGAGGTTCCAGCCCATCGAGAACACCTCGACGCCCATGCCGCCGAGGAAGGCGGCCACGACCAGCGCCACGAGCACGGGCTCCAGGCCCAGCATCAGCATGGGGACGGCCATGGCGCTGATGGCGAGCATCCCCCAGAGCAGCGGTCGGTCCAGACGCACCCGCAGCAGGACCAGGGTCATGGCGAGCAGGCCGAGCGCCTCGGCGGAGAGGACGTAGCCCCAGCCCTGGCGTCCGATCGTGTCCTCGGCGACGACCGGCCCGACGGTGAACAGGGCGCCGGTGTGGATCGCGTTGAGCGCCCCGAAGCCCAGCACGACGACCCAGAGCCACGTGGTGCGACGGAAGAACGACCATCCCTCGCGAAGCTCGGTCAGCACGTCGCTGTCGCCGGCGTGCTCGCGCGGGGGCACGCGTACGGGGATGAGGAACAACGCGGCGAGGAGCCAGCAGGCGGCGTTGAAGGCCAGCGCCCATCCGGAGCCCAGCGACACGACCAGCAGGGCACCGAGGGTAGGCCCCAGCACGGTGAGGCCGTTGCGGGTGAGGGACAGCAGCGCGTTGGCCGGCTGGAGCTGGTCACGCGGCACGATCGTCGGGACCATCCCGGCCAGGGCCGGCATCGAGATCGCGGACACCGCGCCGTGCAGGGCGCCGAGCGCGATGATCATCCACAGCTCGGCGCGGCCGGTGATCACCAGGAACGCGATGGCGCCCTCGGTCAGGGCCGAGGCGACGTTGGACACCTGCAGGACCATGCTGCGGGGGAACCGGTCGGAGATGACGCCGCCCCACAGGAGCAGCACGATCATCGGGATGGTGTGGGCGGCGAGCACCTGGCCGATCGCGACGGCGCGGCCGTCGATGTCGAGCACCGCGAAGGTGAGCGCGATGTTGGCCATCATCGCGCCGAGGGTGTTGACCGACCGGCTCGCGAAGTACCACGCGAACGTGCGGTTGCGCAGGGGCGCGAAGGAGGCTGCCCAGGTCACGGACGCCACCCCGCTGCCTCGCCGGTGAGCCCGCCGGTCATCGTGAAGGCGTTCCAGGTCGCGCTCACGTGCACGGTGTCGGGCGAGCCGGCCGGCCTCGCCTCGTCGTGGAGGAGCATCGAGGCTTCGTGCACCAGGTCGAGCGCCCGGCGCCACGCCTCCAGGGGGACCCACGCCTCGAGGTCGCTCGCCGAGCCGGACCCCGGCGCCGCCTCGAGCAGGCGACGCTCGACCTCCAGCTGGGTCGCGCGCGCGTCGGCGATGCGGGCAGCGGCGTCCCGCGGTCCCCGCCGCTCGTCGACGGCCGCGTCGTAGCGGTAGCGGTAGCGCCGGGCGGTGCCGCCGCGGACCTTCTCCTCCGACTCGACGACCAGCTCGCCGGCGTCGTGGAGCACCCGGAGGTGGTATGACGCGTTGGCGTGCGTGAGGTCCAGGGCGCGGGCGACCTCGGCCGCGCTCATCGCCTCGCCGGTCAGCATCGAGAGCATGCGCAGCCGCACGGGGTGGGCCACCGCGCGCAGAGCGGTGACCTCGGCAGCCTCGGTCGTCTCGTCCATCAACCCTCCAACAGTTCTTGGGGGGTCAAGGATCCACCCGCGTTCGCCCTACTGTCAAACAGTTCTTGGGGGGTAGGTCCTGAAACGCCCCCGAGACGACCCTGACGTGACCCCTGACCGGGATGAAATCGGCTCGACGCGGTGGTTGAGTGGTGTCAGCAGGCATCGAGCACGGAGGAGTGAGGAAGATGTCCGACCCGACCCCCAACACCCCGCACGACCCCTACCCCCAGGCGCCGGACTACCGCCCGGGTGGGGGGCAGGCGCCGATGTCTCCCCAGGACGAGCGCACGTGGGGCCTCATCGCCCATGCCGCACCGCTGGGCGCGATGCTCGCCAGCGCCGGCACGCTCGGCTTCGTGGGCTCCCTCGTGGTGTACGTCCTCTACAAGGACCGCGGTCCGTTCGTGCGGGCCCACGCCGCCAACTCCCTCACCGTGCAGATCACGACCGCGATCATCCTGGTGATCTCGCTGCCGCTCATGCTGCTGCTCGTCGGGTTCGTGACCTTCGGCGCCGCCCTGCTCTACGCCCTGGTGGTTCACGTGATCGGGTGCATCAAGGCCTACAACGGTGAGTGGTGGACCCCGCCCTTCACCCCGCGCTTCGTGAGCTGACCGCCGCGAAGCCCCTGCGGCGGCCCGGTCGGGGGACCGGGCCGCCGCCTTCTTTTCCCTCCGCCCCGGCGAGCGGCGTAGGATGGGACCCATGCAGTCGCAGTTCCTGCTCCTTGGCCAGCCGCGCTGACTCACCGATCCTTGAGAGTCACGCGGCAACCCCTCTGTGCTGAGGGGTTTTTTCATGTCAGGGGCAGGACCGATCAGGAGACCAGATGAGCAGCGAGCAGCGTGAGACCCCCACCGCCGACGCGGCGGGCCGTGAGTCGTCGTACGACGTCAAGGCCGTCGAGGCCAGGTGGCAGTCGGTGTGGCAGGACCTGGAGCCCTTCCGTGCCGACGACGAGGCGGTGCGCACGGGCGCGAAGGAGAAGCGCTATGCCCTGACGATGTTCCCGTACCCCAGCGGCGACCTGCACATGGGCCACGCCGAGGTGATCGCCCTGCACGACGTCGTCGCGCGCTACTGGTGGCAGCGCGGCTACGAGGTGCTCAACCCGATGGGCTGGGACTCCTTCGGCCTGCCCGCGGAGAACGCCGCGATCCGCAACGACGCGCACCCCGCCGACTACACCTACGGCAACATCGCGACGCAGTTCGACTCCTTCCGGAAGTACGCCGCGAGCTTCGACTGGAGCCGGCGCTTCAACACCAGCGACCCCGACTACTACCGCTGGACCCAGTGGTTGTTCAACCGCTTCCACGAGAAGGGGCTGGCCTACCGCAAGAACAGCCCCGTCAACTGGTGCCCCCAGGACCAGACCGTGCTGGCCAACGAGCAGGTGCTGGCCGACGGCACGTGCGACCGGTGCGGGGCCGAGGTCACCAAGCGCGAGCTGACCCAGTGGTACTTCCGCACCACCGACTACGCGCAGGAGCTGCTGGACAGCCTCGACGTGCTGCAGCCGACCTGGCCTGACAAGGTCATCAACGCCCAGCGCAACTGGATCGGTCGCTCCGAGGGTGCCCACGTCGACTTCGTGGTCCAGGGCCGCGACGAGCCGATCACCGTCTACACCACGCGCCCGGACACCATCTTCGGCACGACGTTCATGGTCGTGGCGGTCGACTCCGCGCTGGCCGATGAGCTGGTGACCGACGAGCACCGCGAGGCGTTCGAGGCGTACCGCGCCGAGATCCGCAAGGCGAGCGACATCGACCGCCTGGCCACCGACCGGCCCAAGACCGGCGTCGACCTGGGCGTGACCGCCACCAACCCGGTGACGGGGGCACAGATCCCGGTGTGGGCCACCGACTACGTCCTGGCCGACTACGGCACGGGCGCGGTGATGGGCGTGCCCGGCGGCGACCAGCGTGACTGGGAGTTCGCCACGGTGATGGGCCTGCCCATCGTCCGCACGACCCGGCCGCCGGCCGACTTCGACGGCGAGGCGTACGCCGGCGAGGGCGAGACGATCAACAGCCCCGCTGCGGGAGTGGACTCCCCGCTGGACATCAACGGCATGTCCGTCGACGACGCCAAGCGGGCGACCATCGACTTCCTGGAGGCGCGCGGCACCGGCCGGGGCGCGGTCAACTTCCGCCTGCGCGACTGGCTGCTGAGCCGCCAGCGCTACTGGGGCTGCCCCATCCCGATCGTGCACTGCGAGAAGGACGGCGAGGTCCGGATCCCCGACGACCAGCTGCCACTGGAGCTGCCGGAGCTGCGGGGCTCCGACCTGAAGCCCAAGGGCACCTCGCCGCTGGGCGCGGCCACCGAGTGGGTCGAGACGACGTGCCCGACCTGCGGGGGCCCGGCCAGGCGCGACACCGACACGATGGACACCTTCGTCGACTCGTCGTGGTACTTCTTCCGCTACGTCTCACCCCACGACGACACCCAGGCCTTCGACACCGACCTGGCCAACCTGTGGGGCCCGATCGACCTGTACGTCGGCGGCTCGGAGCACGCCGTCCTGCACCTGCTGTACTCCCGCTTCTTCACCAAGGCCCTGCGCGACATGGGACTGGTGGACTGGGACGAGCCGTTCTCGGCGTACCTGGCCCAGGGCAAGGTCATCAACAACGGCCGCAAGATGAGCAAGTCGCTGGGCAACGGCGTCAGCCTGGGCGACCAGCTGGAGGAGTTCGGCGTCGACGCCGTGCGCCTGACCCTGGTCTTCGCGAGCCCGCCCGAGGACGACATCGACTGGGCCGACGTGTCGCCCGCCGGCTCGTTGAAGTTCCTGCAGCGCGCCTGGCGGCTGTCCGGTGACGTCACCAGCGAGCCGGGTGCCGCCCCGTCGACCGGCGACCAGACCCTGCGCCGGGTCACCCACAAGACGTTGCACGAGGCGGCCCAGCTGGTCGAGGGCCACCGCTTCAACGTGATGGTCGCCCGCACCATGGAGCTGGTCAACGCCACTCGCAAGGTGATCGACTCCGGCGCCGGCGGGAGTGATCCCGCGGTGCGCGAGGCCGTCGAGGCCGTGGCGATCATGCTGTCGCTGGTCGCGCCGTACACCGCCGAGGAGATGTGGGAGCGGCTCGGTCACCAGCCGACCGTGGCTCGCGTGGGCTGGCCCGAGGTGGACGAGTCGCTGCTGGTCGAGGAGTCCGTCGTCGCGGTCGTGCAGGTCAAGGGCAAGGTACGCGCCCGCCTGGACGTCGCGCCCGACATCTCCGAGGCCGACCTGGAGGCGGCGGCCCTCGCCGACGAGACGGTGCAGCGTGCCCTGGACGGCGCCACGGTCCGCAAGGTGATCGTCCGCGCGCCCAAGCTGGTCAACATCGTGGTGTGAGCACCACCCGATACGCTCTCGCCCCGTGAGCTCCATCGTCGTCGTCACCGACTCGACCGCCAGCCTCCCGGCCGAGGTGGCGGCCGATCACGGCATCAGGGTCGTCCCCCTGCAGGTCGTGATCGGCGCGAAGGTGCTCGACGAGGGGCCCGACGGCGCGACGCCCGAGATCGTGGCGCAGGCGCTGCGCGACTTCGTGCCCGTCAACACCTCGCGCCCGGCCCCGGCCGTGTTCGCCGAGGTCTACCGCGAGCTGGCGGCGGCCGGTGCCACGGAGATCGTGTCGGTCCACCTGTCGGGCGAGATGAGTGGCACCTTCGAGTCGGCCCAGCTCGCCGCCAGGGACGCCCCCGTGCCCGTCCACGCGGTGGACTCCGGCCAGGTCGGCATCGCCACCGGCTACGCCGCGATCACCGCTGCTGCCGTGGTCGCCGCCGGTGGCACCGCCGAGGAGGCAGCCCGCGCCGCGCGCCAGCGTGGGCACGCCGCCACGTCGTTGTTCTACGTCGACACCCTCGAGTACCTCCGCCGCGGCGGTCGCATCGGCGCTGCGCAGGCCATCCTGGGCGGGGCGTTGTCGGTCAAGCCGCTGCTCCAGATCGCCGAGGGGCGCGTGCAGCCCAAGGAGAAGGTCCGTACGGCTTCGAAAGCGCTCGCGCGCCTGGCCGAGCTGGCCGTGGAGGCGGCCGGCGACCAGCAGGTAGACGTGTGCGTGTCCCACCTGGCCAACGCCGAGCGCGCCGAGGTCCTGGCCGAGCAGCTGCGTGACCGGCTCGCCACCCAGCTGGATGGTCGCGACGTGATGTGTGGCGAGCTCGGCGCCGTGCTCGGCGCACACGTCGGCCCCGGCATGGTCGCAGCGTGCGTGGCCCCGCTCCCGACCGACTGAGACCGCGACTGCTGCGACCGCGGGGGCATGCCCTTCCGTGGGCGGCGTGTTGTCCACAGATCCTCCCGCACGGGTGCCGCTGGGTGCTCGGACCTCCCTAGCGTGGGGTCATGCGCAGGAGCCAGACCGATGCCGAGCATGCCGAGGCGGTCGCCCGACGCCTGGCGATCCTGGGTGCCGAGCTGTCCGCCTTGCGGGGTGACGAGGAGCCCACCCGGTTGCGCGGCGAGGCTTCGCCGGCTCCCGTCACGATCCCGGTCCCGGGCCGGCACGCCTCGCGACGCCCTCGCGCAGCCTGGCGCCAGGCCTGGGGTGAGCGCTGGCCCTGGGTCACGGGGCTGGGACCGGTGCACGTGGCCGTCGTCGTCACGATCGCGGCGATCGGCGTCGGGGTCGCCGCGTGGATGACGGTGTCAGCCCGCGCGCAGCCGGAGGCGGTGCCCGAGCTCAGGGCGGCCTCCACCCCGCTCGTCACGGTGCCCACGGCCCCGGCAACGGACGGATCCGTGGCGTCGTCCCCGAGCACCGGCTCGGTGCTGCCCACCGAGGGGCGGTCCGAGGTGACGGTGGACGTCGCGGGCAAGGTGCGTCGGCCGGGCATCGTGGTGCTGCCCGCCGGCTCGCGGGTCGTCGACGCGCTGGAGGAGGCCGGGGGTGCCCGGCGCGGTGTCGACCTCACCTCGATCAACCTGGCTCGGGTCCTCGTCGACGGTGAGCAGATCCTCGTGGGTGTCGACGTCCCCGCCGGAGTCGGCGGGAGCCTCGGCGCACCAGGCACGGTGGCGCCGGCAGGGCTGGTCAACATCAACACCGCCGACCAGGTCACGCTCGAGACGCTCCCGGGCGTCGGGCCGGTGACCGCCGCCGCCATCATCGGGTGGCGCTCCGAGCACGGCGGCTTCGGATCGGTCGACGAGCTCCTCGAGGTGGACGGCATCGGCGAGGCGACATTGGCCAAGCTCGCCCCGCTCGTCACGATCTGACCTCGTGGTCGACGTCCGGGCCCCGGTCCTCGGCGCGGGCGCCTGGACTGGCGCCCTGGTGGCGCTGCTCGTCCCGACCGCCCACGCCGCGCTGACGGTCGCGGTCCTGGTGCTCGCCGCCGTCGTGGCCGTTGCGCGCGGCAGGCTCGCGATCGGCTGGTTGGGGCCGGTCGCCGCGCTCTCGGCCGTGGCAGGCGTGGCGGTGCTGCAGCAGGCCCTGCTGGCCGGTTCGCCGGTCGCCGACCTTGCGGCCGAGCGCGCCGTCGTCTCGGCGCGGCTGACCATCACGAGCGACGCACGGGTGGTCGCTGGTGGCTTCACCGACCAGCAGGTCGTCCGGGCCAGGATCACGGCGGTGCAGGGCCGCGCGGAGACGTGGCGCACGCGGGTCCCGGTGGTGGTGCTGGCCGACCCGGAGTGGCCCGCCCCGCCGCTGGGGACCGAGGTGGTCCAGCGCCTGCGACTGGCACCCGCCACAGGTGACGCCGTCGCACTGGCCCGACCCATCGGGGGAGCGCCACTGGTCGTGTCGCGTCCCGGTCCGGCGTGGGACGCGGCCGCCGCCGTGCGCCGCTCGGTGCGCGACGTCGTGAGCGGTCGGCAGCCGGATGCCGCCGCGCTCGTGCCAGCCCTCGTCGTCGGGGACGACAGCGCCCTCGACGCCGGGCTCAGCGACGACTTCCGCGACACCGGCCTGACCCACCTGCTCGCGGTGAGCGGCACCAACCTGACCCTGGTCGTCGGGTTCCTCGTCATCGCCGGGAGGTGGGTGGGGGTGCGTGGCCGCGGCACGTGGCTGCTCGCCGGCGCCGGCATCATCGGGTTCGTCCTGGTGGCTCGTGACGAGCCGAGCGTCGTGCGGGCGGCAGCGATGGGGACCGCCGCACTCATCGGCATGGGGAGCAACGGCCTCTCCCGGGGTACGCGCTGCCTCGGCATCGCCGTGCTGTTCCTCCTGCTGGCTGACCCGTCGCTGGCGTTGACGGCCGGCTTCGCGCTGTCGGTCCTCGCGACGGCCGGCATCCTGCTGCTCGCGCCGGTGTGGCGCGACTCCCTGATTCG
>JAJPEO010000145.1 GCA_021166815.1 Nocardioides sp. | reverse complement strand
GCATTGGGGGCGCGAACTCGGCTTCGCCGCGGTGGGCAGCTTCGCTGCGAGCGCGTCGACGGTCTGGGCGACCTGCTCGCGCTGGAGCACCAGCTCGGCCTCGATCTCCTCGGGGGTGCGGGGGTCGTTCATCGCTGCTCTCCCTTGATGGTCGCGATGTCCTCACGGAGACCCTCGAGGGCCCTCTCGGGCTTGGGCGTGCCCGCCTCGGCCACCTTGTTCTTCCCCAGGAGGCCGGCCACGGCGGCCAGGAGGAGCAGCGCGACCGCGACGAGCAACGCCGCGAGCCATGCATCGAGGACCAGGCTCAACGCCAGGATCGCGGTGGTGACGAGCGCGGCGACGCCGAAGAAGGCCAGCAGGCCCGCGGCGCTGAACATCCCGATGCCTGCCCCGGCCCGCTTGCCCTTCTCGGCCATCTCGGCCTGGGCGAGACGGACCTCCGACCTGATGAGGTCGGGGACCTGCTGGGTGAGCTGGTGGACCAGCGCTCCGAGAGTCTGACTCTCTGGCGCCTCGTGCTGAGCGGTCATGCCACGACCCTTGCAGGCCGTGCGGCACGAGCCAACCTGCCCCTACCCGCAGGGGTGCACCGGTCAACCCCTGGGGATGAAGGACCCGGGACGTGGTCACGGCCGTAGACTCGCCGCCGTGGCAGGCCGGATCCGTGAGGACGACATCGCAGAGGTGCGCGACAAGGCGCTCATCGACGAGGTCGTCGGGGCGTACGTCACGCTCAAGCGTGCCGGTGCGGGGTCCCTGAAGGGCCTGTGCCCCTTCCACGACGAGAAGACCCCGTCCTTCAACGTCAACCCCAGTCGCCAGATGTGGCACTGCTTCGGCTGCGGCGAGGGCGGTGACGCGATCGGGTTCCTGCAGAAGATGGACGGGCTCACCTTCGTCGAGGCCGTCGAGCGCCTGGCGGAGAAGTACGGCGTGCAGCTGCGCCGTGAGGACGGGGACGAGGCCCCGGCGCGGCCGCGGGGCCCGGGCCGGGGACGGCTCATCGAGGCGCACCGCGTGGCCGAGGAGTTCTACGCCGAGCAGCTGGCCGGGCCGGACGCGGCGGTGGCCCGGCAGTTCCTCGCAGACCGGGGCTTCGACCAGGCTGCGGCGGAGATGTTCGGCGTGGGGTTCGCCCCGCGCGGCGGGGAGGTGCTGGCCAGGCACCTGCTCGGTCGCCGCTTCACCCAGGAGGAGATCGTCGCGGCCGGGCTGGTGGCCCACGGCCGGTCCCTCTACGACCGCTTCCGGGGCCGGCTCGTCTGGCCGATCCGCGAGGCGGGCGGCGACACCATCGGGTTCGGGGCGCGCCGCATCTTCGACGACGACCGCATCGAGGCGAAATACCTCAACACCCCCGAGACGGCCATCTACAAGAAGAGCCACGTGCTCTACGGCATCGACCTGGCCCGGCCCCACTTCAAGGCCACCAACCAGGCCGTCGTGGTCGAGGGCTACACCGACGTGATGGCCTGCCACCTCGCCGGTGTCCGCACCGCCGTCGCCTCCTGCGGCACGGCGTTCGGCGAGGACCACGCCCGGGTGCTGCGCCGGTTCATCCAGGACGACGCCGACCGCCCCGGCGAGGTGATCTTCACCTTCGACGGCGACGCCGCCGGGCAGAAGGCCGCCATGAAGGTGTTCCAGACCGACCAGGCTTTCACGTCCCAGACCTACGTCGCCGTGGCCCCCGACGGGCTCGACCCGTGCGACCTGCGGATCCAGCAGGGCGACGCCGCCGTGCGTGAGCTCGTCGCCAGCCGCCGTCCGCTCTACCGCTTCGTGATGGAGAACCTCCTCGCGCGCTACGACCTCGACCGTGCCGACAGCCGCGTGGACGCCCTACGGGCCGCTGCGGCGCTCGTCGGTCACGTGCGGGACCGCAGCAAGGTCGACGCCTTCACCCGCGAGATCGCCCAGCTCGTCGGTGTCGACATCGACGAGGCGAGGGCCGAGGTGCGACGGGCCGCGGGACGGGCAGCGCGAGCCGGCGAGGAGCGGCGTACGTCCCCCGAACCGGGCGCCGAGGCATCCCCGGCGCGTGCGCTTCCCCCTCTCAAGGATCCGCGCTTCGCGGTGGAGCGCGAGACCCTCAAGCTCGTGATGCAGCACCCCGCTGCGGTGGGCCGGATGACGACGCACGTGAGCGGGGAGGACTTCACCCACCCGACCTACCGCGCGGTGTGGGAGGCGGCCGCTGCCGCCGGCGGTCCCGCTGCCGCGGTCTCGGACCCGTCGTGGGGAACCAGGCTCGCGGCGTCCGTCGCCGAGCCCTGGGTGGCCTCCGCGATCACCGAGCTCGGTGTGGAGCCCGTGATCAGCAGCGAGCAGCCGACGCCGGCCTATGCAGCGGCCTACGTCTACCGCTTGCAGGAGCTCACGACCTCGCGTCGCATCGCCGACCTGAAGTCGCGTCTGCAGCGCACCAACCCCGTCGACCATGCAGCCGACTACAACCGGATGTTCGGGCAGCTGGTCGCCCTGGAGCAGCACCGCAGGGCGCTGCGCGAGCACGCAGTAGGAGCGTCATGAGGTTCTCGAGGTCTTCCCGACCCACCGTCGCGGTGGCACCGGGGGAGCGGTTGCTGGCGAGTGCGGCGACGCCCGACGGCACCGTCCTCGCGGGCACGCGCGACGCCTTCTACCTCGCCGTGCCCGGGCAGGAGGTCCGCCGTACTCCCTGGGAGGAGGTCGAGGCCGCCCGGTGGGACCGCGACTCCGACACCTTCCACCTGAGCGAGGTGGGCTCCTGGGGACAGCAGCGTCCGTCCGTGGAGGTCCATCTCGAGGAGCCCGGACGACTGCTGGAGCTGGTGCGCGAGCGGGTCACGGCCAGCGTGGTGCTGCAGCGCCACGTCGCCGTCCACGGGCGTCGCGGGCTACGCGTGATCGCCCGACGGGCCCCGAGCGGCGAGCGCCCCGTCCAGTGGGTCTACGAGTACGACGAGGGCATCGATCCCGACGACCCCGAGGTCCGCGCTGCGGCGGAGCAAGCGCTGGACGCGGCCCGCCTCGAGGTCGGACTGGGCTGACCCGCGCTACGACGGGCCCTGATTTCCTCACTGCGCGGGGCCCTTGCTAGTGTTTGCGCTCGCTGCACAGCGATCCCCTGTAGCTCAACTGGCAGAGCATTCGGCTGTTAACCGGAGGGTTGTTGGTTCGAGTCCAACCGGGGGAGCCAGAGAGAGGCCCTGACGTCACACGTCAGGGCCTCTCGCCTTGTGGCGACACGACGCTGCAGGACATCCCGCGGCCCCGCGCCGGCCCGATCATGTCGAAAGGTGCACGTCGCGGCCTTGCTCCTGCACACTCGTATGGACCGTCACTGCTCACCCGCGATCGCCAAGGGATCCTGATGAACGCCGCACCCGTCGACTCGGCAGCGTCCGTGTCCAGCCGCGCGTTCGGCCGGACCGCGGTCGTCCTGGGCCTGGTGCTCGTCGCGGCGGTCGCCATCGCCGGCCTCGTCACCCCACCAGATCGTGCCCCGCGCGGCTCGTCGGCGTGGGCCTCGCTCGCGGCTGCGCCGTCTCCCGGCCCGTCGAGCACCCGCGACGTCTCGTCCGAGGGCACCGGGCGGCTGGGGCTGCGCCCGGCGGTGCCGACTCCCGCGCCGCTGGCCGGCGCGTACCGGTTCGTGTCGGCTCCGGACTTCCTCAACCAGGACGTCGCCGACCTGACCAGGTACGGCATCCGCGTGAAGCCGGGCACGGCGGTCAACCACAAGGGCGCGGACGTGACCCTCAACTCCTACAACGACGACTACCAGCGCGCGCTCGACTTCGTCCTGAACGAGATGAGGACCAAGGCGAGCAACCTGCTCGTCGCAGGGGACCTGGTGGGTGGGCGCTGGGGACGCGACGGGCTGGGGACCGGCTACTTCGGACCGGTCAGGACGAAGGAGCAGCGCCGCCGGGCGATCCGTCGCGCCGGTCGCGTGTACTTCCGCGCGTGGCAGGCCCGCGTCGCCGCCCACGGCTTCCGCGCCTTCCCCGCGGTGGGGGACCACGACATCGGCGACGACCCGTGGAGCCGGTTCAAGGCGGCCAACGTCGACGTGCGGCGCGGCCTGTTCACCGACGAGCTGCTGAGGAAGCCGGGCGGAGGGAAGCGGTTCAGCAACCACGCTCCTGGTCAACCGACCTCGTACGCCGCCCGCCTGAACCCGAACGTCCTGCTCGTGACGCTCGACGTGTTCTCGCGAGTCGACGGGAAGATCGTCACGCGGGTCCGTCCACGCACCATGACCTGGCTGAAGGGCGTGCTCGCCAGGGCGAAGCGCGATCGGGTCCCGTGGGTCGTCGTGCAGGGCCAC
>JAJPEO010000115.1 GCA_021166815.1 Nocardioides sp. | reverse complement strand
AGTGTTCCTGGCCGAGCTCGTCCAAACCAGGGATCGGGTTGCCGTACGGCGACTCCGTGGGGTGGCCGAGCAGCTCGATGAGACGCCGCTCGACGGTCTCGGAGATCACGTGCTCCCAGCGGCACGCCTCGGCGTGCACGAGCTCCCAGTCGAGCCCGATGACGTCGGTGAGCAGCCGCTCGGCGAGGCGGTGCTTGCGCATGACACGGGTGGCGATGGCCAGGCCCTCGTCGGTCAGCTGCAGGTGGCGGTCCCCCTCGACGGTCAGCAGCCCGTCGCGCTCCATGCGGGCCACGGTCTGCGACACGGTCGGCCCGGACTGGTGCAGCCGCTCGGCGATGCGGGCACGCAACGGGACGATCCCCTCCTCCACGAGCTCGAAGATCGTGCGGAGGTACATCTCGGTGGTGTCGATGAGGTCACTCACGGGGCCATTGTGTCCCATGGCCACCTGACGCTTGTCGTCGCCGCATGGCACAGTGGCGCGGGTGAACGACCTCATCGTCCCCCGACGCCACTGCGGACCACCGGACTCCGGCAACGGCGGATGGACCGCCGGCGCCCTGGCTGCGCTGCTCCCCCACCACCCCGCCAACCGGTGCGAGGCGTGGCCGACGATCGAGGTGACGTTGCGGCAGCCACCGCCGCTGGACTCCCCGATGACGGTCACGACCGACGACCACGGGTGTCAGGCGAGCTTCGGTGGCACGCTCATCGCGGCGGCGCGCCTGGTCGGCGTACCGTCGGAGTCGGCGCAGGAGGCACTCGTCGAGGTGGATCCGGTCGACGCGGAGACCGCCCGGGCCGCCGAGGCGGGCTACCCCGGACTGGCGTTCCACCCTTTCCCGACGTGCTTCGTCTGCGGCACGGGTCGTGAGCCCGGCGACGGGCTGCGGATCTTCCCCGGCCCCGTCGGCGAGGGGCGCGCGGCGGCCACCTGGACGCCGCACCCGAGCGTGGCGGAGGACTACCACCAGTACGCCGACGACCACCCCCGCGCCTCCCTCGCCACCACGTGGGCGGCACTGGACTGCACCGGCGCCTGGGCCGCCGACTTCGGCGAGCGGCTGATGGTGCTGGGACGCATGAGCGCCCGCGTGGACACGCTCCCGGCGATCGGCGAGAAGCACGTCGTGGTCGGTGAGGCCCGCGGCCAGGACGGCCGCAAGTCGATGACCGCGACGACCCTCTACGACTCCGACGGCCGCATCGTGGCCACGGCCGAGCACGTCTGGGTCGCCGTGGACCCGGCGCGCTTCGGCGGGGTGGCGCCCGCATGAGCGCTCAGTGGTGGCGCGATGCGGTGATCTACCAGGTCTACGTCCGCAGCTTCGCCGACAGCGACGGCGACGGGGTCGGCGACCTGCCGGGCATCACCTCGCGCCTCGGGCACCTGCGCGACCTCGGCGTGGACGCGCTCTGGGTGACGCCGTTCTACCGCTCGCCCCAGCACGACCACGGCTACGACGTGGCCGACTACCTCGACGTGGACCCGCTGTTCGGCTCCCTCGAGGACGCCGACCGGCTGCTCGACCGTGCCCATGAGCTCGGCCTGCGCGTGATCGTCGACCTCGTGCCCAACCACACCTCCAGCGAGCACCCGTGGTTCCAGGCCGCGCTCGCGGCGCCTCCGGGGAGCCCGGAGCGGGCGCGTTACCTGTTCCGCGACTCCGACGACGGCCCGCCCAACAACTGGGGATCGGTCTTCGGCGGCCCGGCGTGGACGCAGGTGGCCGACGGCCAGTGGTACCTCCACCTCTTCGACACCACCCAGCCCGACCTCGACTGGCGCAACCCCGAGGTGCCGGCGATGTTCGAGGAGGTGCTGCGCTTCTGGCTCGACCGTGGCGTCGACGGGTTCCGCATCGACGTCGCGCACGGCCTGTTCAAGGAAGAGTCCCTGCGCGACCAGGTCCTCGAGAGCGACGAGTCCGCCAGCTCGGTCGCCCTGACCGGCGACCACGCGATGATCGAGCTCAAGCTGCGCGACGAGCCGATGTGGGACCAGCCCGAGGTCCACGACGTCTACCGCCGCTGGCACGAGATCCTCGACGAGGCCGGGCCCGACCGGATGGCCGTCGCGGAGACGTGGACGCAGACACCCGAGTCGACCGCGGCGTTCGTCCGCCCCGACGAGCTCGACCAGACCTTCAACTTCGCCTGGCTGCTGGCCGCGTGGTCGGCCGAGGCGTTCGCCACGGTCATCACCGACACGTTCGCCGCGGTCGAGCCGGTCGGGGCGTCACCCACGTGGGTGCTGAGCAACCACGACGTCGTACGCCACCCGTCGCGCTACGGGGGCGGTCCGCGCGGCCTGGCCCGCGCGCGGGCGGCGACCATGACGATGCTGGCGCTCCCCGGGGCCAGCTACCTCTACCAGGGCGAGGAGCTCGGCCTGCCCGAGGTCGACGTCGCCGCCGAGCACCGGCAGGACCCCGCGGCCCTGCGGCTGGGCACGCCCGGCCGCGACGGGTGCCGCGTGCCACTGCCCTGGAGTGGCGAGCAGGCTCCGTACGGCTTCGGGCCGGGCAGCGGGCAGCCCTGGATCCCGCAGCCCGACGACTGGGCGTCGCTCACCGTCGCCGCCCAGCAGGCCGACCCCGGCTCCACGCTGTCGTTCTACTGCCGTGCCCTTTCGGCGCGACGGGAGCACGCTCGCGCGGCCGGCGACTCGGTCGACCTGCTCGACCTCGGCGAGGACGTGCTGGCGTTCCGGCGCGGTCCGCTGACGGTGGTGCTCAACTGCGGGTCCAGGACCGTCGACCTGCCCGAGGGCGAGGTGCTGCTGGCCAGCGCGGCCCTGGACAGTCACACGCTTCCGGCCGACACGGCGGTCTGGTTGCGCTGACCGCCCGCCGGCCCGGGCGGGACGTCAGTCGCTCAGCGCGCGGTTGTAGCGCCCCAGCGCATCGGAGAAGGCGGCGATGTCGTCGTCGGACCAGTCGGACAGCCTCTCGTCGAGGTACTCGCTGCGCTGGCGCTGGAGCTCGACCACGCGCGTCCGCGCCAGGTCGGTGGCCACGATCAGCATCGCGCGCCGGTCGGCCGGATCGGGCTCACGCTCGACGAAGCCGAGGTCGACGAGGGTCTGCACGTGGCGGCTCACGCCGCCCTTGTCCATGCCGAGGGAGTCGACGATGTCGGCGGCACGCACGGGGCCGACCTCGATCACCCGGGTCAGCATCAGGTAGGTGACCGGGTGCAGGTCGGGATGCAGCGCCGTGGCCCGGTCGGTGATCACTCGCTTGACGCGGCGGATGAGCACGCCGACCTCGGACTCGATCTGACGCACGGCTGCGTGGCGATCGGTGGTCACGTCCTCACGCCTCCCGGCTGTCCGATCCCGAGCTCCGCCGCCACCTCGGGGTTGAGCTCCTCCTCGCGCAGCACACTCTCACGCAGCGGCGTCTCGCGCAGCAGGGCCACGCAGACCAGGGCCGCGACCGCGAACGGCAGCGCCAGGAGGAACACGTGTCCGGTGGCCACGCCGTACGCGTGCTCGACGAGGAGGCGGATCGGCTCGGGAAGCTCGGACGGCGACGGGATCTCGCCGCCGCTGGCGAGGGTCGAGGTCTCGACGCCCATCTTGGCCAGGCCGTCGGTGACCACGGCCGTCACCTGGTGGGCGAAGCCGGCGCCCATCGCCGAGACGCCCGCGGCGCCGCCGATGGAGCGGAAGAAGTTGACCAGCGAGCTCGCCGCACCCATGTCGGCGTGGGCGGTGCTGTTCTGCACGACGAGGACGAGGTTCTGCATGGTCGCGCCGAGCCCCGCGCCGAGGACCAGCATGGAGGCACCGACCGCCCACAGCGAGGTGGACTCGTCGATCGTGGCGAGCAGGGCCAGGCCGGCGGCGGCGACGGCCACGCCGCCGACGAGCCAGCGCTTCCAGCGGCCGGTGTGGGTGATGCTGCGCCCGCTGACGAGGCTGACGACCATCATGCCGCCGACCATGCAGACCGACATGAGGCCGGCCTTGGTGGGGCTCATGCCGCGCGAGAGCTGGAAGTACATCTGGAGGTAGACCGTGCTGCCCATCAGGGCCACGCCGATCATGCCGGAGGCGATCGTGGACAGCAGCGTCGTCCGGTCGCCGAAGAGGTGCAGCGGGATGATCGGCTCCGCGGCGACGCGCGCCTCGACCCACACCGCCGCCGCGATGATCACGACCGAGGTCACCGCGAGCGCGATGCTGGTCGCGGACGCCCACTCGAACTGGACGCCGCCGAGGGAGATCCACACCAGCACCACCGAGATGCCGGCCATGATCAGCAGGGCGCCGAGGTAGTCGATCTTCACGGGACGGCGTACGAACGGCAGGTGCAGGGTGCGCTGCAGAACCACGAACGCGGCGACCGCGACGGGCAGGCCGGCGTAGAAGCACCAGCGCCAGCCCAGCGTGTCGACGAGCAAGCCGCCGATGAGCGGGCCGGAGACCGTGGCGAGGGCGAAGCTGACACCGATGTAGCCGGAGTAGCGGCCGCGCTCGCGCGGGGAGACGATCGTGGCGATGACGATCTGGACGAGCGCGAAGAGGCCGCCAGCACCGAGGCCCTGGATGGCGCGGGCGCCGATGAGGACCTCCATCGACGGCGCGAGGCCGGCGACGAGGGAGCCGATGCTGTAGATCACCAGAGCCGTCTGGACGAGCACCTTCTGGTTGAACTGGTCGGCCAGCTTGCCCCAGACCGGCGTCGACGCGGTCATGGTGAGCAGCGTGGCGACGACGACCCAGGTGTAGCCGGTCTGGCTGCCGTGCAGGTCGGTGACGATCACCGGCAGCGCGCTGGACACGATCGTGCTCGACAGCATGGCGACGAACATCGCCAGCAGGAGCCCGCTCAGCGCGCGCATCACCTCGCGGTGGGTCATCGGGGGCGGGGAGATGGTTGCCTCGTGCAACGGTTGCATTCGACAACCATAAGGCCGAGGGTCCCGATGCTCAAATGCGGACGACCCGCAGGCCGTCACCCCGGTGGATGATTCCGGGAGCCTGCGGGTCGGGTGGCCGCGTTGGATTCGCGGGCCTGCGGTCGTGCGCTGGCTAGCGCGCGGCCACCTCACTCATCCGAAAAGACTTCATTCCTCGGATCACCTCCTTTCCGTGTGTGCCCACGGTACGTCGCACCTGCGGGGCCGCTCAACGGTTTTTCCGGACGACCTCTCAGACCTCGTCCAGCGCGGCGGCGAACTGCGAGGCGTGCAGCCGCGCATAGGCACCCCGGGCGGCGAGCAGCTCGGCGTGGGTGCCCTGCTCGACGATCGCCCCCTCCTCCATCACGAGGATCAGGTCGGCGTCGCGGATCGTGGAGAGGCGGTGGGCGATCACGAAGGACGTGCGGTCCTGGCGAAGCGCCGCCATCGCGTGCTGGAGCAGCAGCTCGGTGCGGGTGTCGACCGACGACGTGGCCTCGTCGAGGATCAGCAGCGCCGGGTCGGACAGGAAGGCCCGCGCGATCGTCACGAGCTGGCGCTCGCCGGCCGAGAGGTTGGAGCCCTCCTCGTCGATCACGGTGTCGTAGCCGTCGGGCAGCGAGTGCACGAACCGGTCGACGAACGTCGCCTCCGCGGCGCGCAGGACGTCGGCCTCGGTCGCATCGGGGTTGCCGTACGCGATGTTGTCGCGGATCGTGCCCGCGAACAGCCAGGTGTCCTGCAGGACCATGCCGATGCGCGAGCGCAGCACCGAGCGCGGGATGGTGGCGATGTCGACCCCGTCGAGGGTGATCCGTCCGGCGTCCAGCTCGTAGAAGCGCATCACCAGGTTGACCAGGGTCGTCTTGCCGGCGCCGGTCGGTCCGACGATCGCGACCGTGTGGCCCGGGCGCGCGACGAGCGAGAGGTCCGCGATCAGCGGCTGGTCGGGGTCGTAGGAGAACGCCACGTGCTCGAAGCGCACCTCCCCGGGCCCGGCCGGGCCGCTCGGGGTCTCGTACGCCGGCTCGGGCGTCTGCTCCTCGGCGTCGAGGAGCTCGAAGACCCGCTCCGCCGACGCGACCCCGGACTGCAGCAGGTTGAGCATCGAGGCGATCTGAGAGAGCGGCTGGGTGCACTGGCGGGAGTACTGGCTGAAGGCCTGCACCTCACCCAGGGAGAGGTGCCCGCGCGCCACCCGCAGGCCACCGACGACCGCGACGGCCACGTAGTTGATGTTGCCGACGAACATCATGATCGGCATCACCAGGCTGCTGATGAACTGCGCCTTGAACGCCGCGTCGTGAAGAGTGTCGTTGTGGGTGGCGAACGCGTCCTCCGAGGCCCGCTGGCGACCGAACACCTTGACGAGCGTGTGGCCCGAGAACGCCTCCTCGATGTGGGCGTTGAGGGTGCCGGTGGAGCGCCACTGCTGGACGAACAGGCCCTGCGACCGCTTCATGATCGCGCTGGTCACGACGATCGAGACCGGCACGGACACCAGCGCGATCAGCGCGAGGAGCGGCGAGATCCACAGCATCATCGACAGCACGCCGAGGACCGTCAGCACCGAGGTGAGCAGCTGGCTCATGGTCTGCTGGAGCGTCTGCT
>JAJPEO010000111.1 GCA_021166815.1 Nocardioides sp. | reverse complement strand
CGCTGCTGGCCGCCTCGACCCGCGCGATCGCTGACGGTCGCGGTCCCACCGAGGCGGAGCTGTCCTTCGTGGAGGACCTCGCCACCACCCGGGCCCGCCAGGGCGTCCCCATCCACGCCGTCCTGTCGGCCATCCACGTCGCCGAGCGACGCATCTGGGCCCGCGCCCGCGAGGTCGCCGTCGACACCGGCGTCGACCCGCTCCTGCTGCTGGAGGCCCGCGAGCTCTACGACGACTGGGCCCAGGAGGTGCGTGGCCGGCTCATGGCCGCCCACGCCGCCGCGGCCCGCACCCCGGCAGGGGCGGGTGACGTCGACCGCGAGGCCGACCTCGTACGCCGCCTGCTGCAGGGCGGGTCCGCCGCCGCCATGGCCGCCGCGTCCGCCGCGCTGCCCCGCGACCGCGTGCTCGTGGTGGCCGCGCCGGCCTCGGGGGCGCCCGCCGCAGACCTGGTCCGGGCCCTGCGCGCCACCCGGCTCGGCGTGGCTGCCACCGACGGGCCCGACGTGGTCGCCGTGCTCCGGGACGCCCCGGGTCCGACCGGGGCCGGCGTCCTCGGGCTGGCTGGCCCCGGCCGGGCCGAGGACGTCCCCGTCCTGCGCCGGCTCGCCACGGCTGCAGCCCGCGTCGGCGGCGAGCGGGGCCTGTCGGGCGTGGTCCCCGTGGCCTCGGTCGCGTCGGCCGTGGCGATGCTGGAGCGACCCGACCTGGGTGGCGTGCTGCTCCAGGCGCACGCCGACTCGCTGGCCGGCCTCGGGCGGCAGGCCGGCCTGGTGCTCAGGACCGTACGCGCCTGGCTCGAGTGCAGCGGTGACGCCGACGCGGCTGCGGCACGGGAGTTCGTCCACCCCAACACCGTCCGCAACCGGGTCGCGGCCCTCGCCGAGGCGACCGGGTTGGACCCGCACGACCCGCTCGTCGCGGGGGACCTGTGGTGGTTGTGCCGGGGGTGGGAAGAGGTGTGACGCGTTCAGTCGGTCGCGCGAACGAGCACGCCGACCCCCGCTGGCCTCGCGGCCTATTCTGTGGATGGCGCGACGGGCCGTGCAGGGCCACGATGTCAACATGTCCACCGTCATCGACCCGATCGCATCCCGTCTCGACACCCTCGCCGCGAGGTTCCTCGTCGACCAGAGGCTGCCCGGGATGGCGATGGGGGTGGTGCACGGCGGCGAGCTGGCATGGAGCTGCGCGATCGGCTTCGCCGACCAGGCCTCGGGCCGCCGCGTCGAGGCGGACACGATGTTCCGGATCGCCTCGATCACCAAGTCGTTCACGGCGACGGCGGTCCTGCAGCTGCGCGACGAGGGGCGGCTGCGGCTCGACGACCCCCTCGTCGCTCACGTGCCCGAGGCGGGAGCCATCGAGGACCCGTTCGGGCCGGTGGAGGACCTGACCCTTCGGAGGTTGATGGCCCACACCTCCGGGCTCCAGAACGACGCGCCCGCCAGCGACGACCCATGGCAGCTGGCCCTGTGGACCGAGGAGGAGCTGCTCGCGCGGCTGGACGGGGTGCGGGTGCTGGCGCCGCCGGAGTCGGAGTGGCGCTACAGCAACGTCGCCTACGAGCTGCTCGGCGTCGTGGTGGGTCGGGTGTCGGGACAGCCGTACGACGCGTACGTCCGGGAGCACGTCCTGGACGTCGCTGGACTGAGCTCGACCACGTTCTTCCCCGATGCGACGCAGGCCTCTCGGTTGGCGACCGGCCACGGCCCGCACCGGTTCGACGATGCGTTGTCCCCGAGCAGGGAGTTCGACTCCTCGACCTACCTCGCCGACGGCGGACTGTGGTCGACGGTCGCGGACCTCTCCCGCTGGGCGGCAGTCCAGTTCCGCACGAAGGACGAGGACAAGCGCGGGGACGGTGACCGGGTCCTGGACGGCCGCTCGTTGCGCGAGATGCAGCGTTCCGCCGTGCTGGTCGACGCGGACTGGAACCTGGCCTACGGGTTCGGCTGGATGTCGCGGCGGCTCGGGGACGACCGGTGGGTCGGCCACACCGGCTCTCTCTATGGCTGGAGGGCGGAGCTGCTGTTCCGTCCCGAGGACAGCCTCGCCGTGGTCGCGCTCGTCAACGGCTCGGTTCGGCCCGCGTCCCTGGTGGACGACGTGGCGTCGCAGGTCCTGCAGGCACATCGGGACCGGCCGCCCGACCTCCCGCAAGGGCCTCCGCAACCTCTTCCAGTGGTGCACCGTGAGCTCCTCGGCGGATACGAGGAGGATGAGTACGGCTTCAACATCCGGGTCGAGGCCCGCGACGGCACTCTCGTCGTCCTCGAGGACGGCTCCCCGTCGACGGCACGACTCGCGGCCACCGACGACCCGCTGGTCTTCACGCTGTGCGAGGGCGAGTCCGTCGGGGAGCGCGTCGTCTTCCTCCGGTCCGCGTCGGGCGCAATCGCCGGTGTCAACTACGTCGGGATCCCCTTGCACCGCTTGGCGTACGTCGCACGCTGACCACGCACAGCTTCCTCCGGCAACGGCACGAGACTGGGTGTGTCCCTATTGCCGCGGGGGCACGTCGTCGTGGCCACGACGCAGGACGAGTAACAGGTGGGCGCCGAAGGCTGAACGCTTCCGCCGTTCCACCGTCCACAGCCCCGGATCGACGAACTCACGTCGGAGGTGGTGGACCACATGCCGGTGGTCGAACCCCAGGTGCGGCGCCCACCCACTCCGAGGCGGGTCGCGAAACCGCTCGAGATCACCGCGCATCGCCACGGTCATCAGGTAGCGCATCACGTCCTTCGGCTCCGAGAAGAAGTCACCGCAGCCATGGACATGGTGGGCGTGGCCCACTAGAATCGAACACATGTTCGATTCCGAGGCATCCCTGTCACCCCAGCAGCTGCTGTCGGTGCTCGCGGGCCTGCGCTCAGGCCTGGCCGGCCTGTCGACGGAGTCCTGGGCCGAGGCCGAGCTGATCGACATGACGACCGAGCTGGAGAGCTTGAAGTCAGCCGCCGCGGCAGCGCAGGCGCAGGCGGCTGCCGGGCTGGCCCGCCGACGGGTGGAGAGGGACGGGCACGTTCGCGGCCTGGGCGCGGAGATCGCGCTGGCGCGTGGTGAGTCCCCGCACAAGGGTGCCCGCCTCCTCGGGCTGGCGACGGCCCTCGTCGACGAGATGCCCTGCACCTTGGCTGCCCTGAGGTCGGGCGTGATCAACGAGTGGCGAGCCACCATCCTGGTCCGTGACACCGCTGTGCTGACCAAGGAGGACCGAAGCCGAGTCGACACCGAGATGGCTGACAAGCTCGAGGGGATGGGGGATCGGAAGGTCTCCGCGATGGCCCGGTCGATCGGGTACCGGCTCGACCCCGGCTCGGTGCTCCGCCGGGTGCGGGGAGCCGAGGCCGACCGGCGGGTCTCCATCCGCCCCGCGCCCGACACGATGACGTGGCTGGGTGCGCTGCTGCCCGTCGCCCACGGGGTCGCCTGCCACGCCGCGCTCACCGCCGCTGCCGACGAGGCGCAGGCGGCCGGCGACGAGCGCTCCCGCGGCCAGGTCATGGCCGACACCCTCGTCGCCCGGGTCACCGGTGCCCACCCCGTCGATCCCGCCGACCGCCCGCAGGTCCAGCTCCACCTCGTGATGAGCGACCACGCCCTGCTCGGCGCCGACGGTGAGGCCGGACACGAAGCCGCCCACATCCCGGGATACGGCCCCATCCCCGCCTTCCTGGCCCGCGATCTCGTCCGCGAGGCCGACAAGACATGGGTACGCCGCCTCTTCACCTCGCCCGACACCGGCGCGCTGGTGGCCATGGATGCCACCAAGCGCCTGTTCGACGGCAACCTCCGCCGGTTCCTCGTGCTGCGCGACGACGTGTGTCGCACGCCGTGGTGCGACGCACCGATCCGCCACGTCGACCACATCGAGCGCCATACAGACGGTGGGGTCACCAGCGCCGCGAACGGCCAGGGGCTGTGCGTGCGGTGCAACCTGGTCAAGGAACACTCCGGCTGGGCCAGTCGACGAGCCCCCGACCGGCGACATCGCGTCACCATCACGACACCCACGGGTCACGACTACACCGGACCACCGCCGGTGCCCCCACCCGGCGCTCGACGACGGACCCGCGCGCTCGTCGTGGAGATCTACCGAGCCCTCACGCCTGTCGAGTGCGAGTACGCGCTGGGCGCCTGAGGGCGAGCCGGTGGACTCCAGGCTCTGCGTCGCTGACCGTCCCTTGGTTCCGCAGTCGGGACCACATCGACCGTTTGTTCTGCGGTGAGGAACGGTCGACCTACGGCGAGGAGACGCCGCCTACCGTCCTTGTATGACCACCGTCACACCCTCCGACCCGGCCCAGCACACCCTCTGGACCGAGGACAGCGTCGCCACCGAGCTCCTGGCCTGCGAGGCCGAGCGTCGTGACCGCACCCGGTTCACCGACGAATGGCCCGAGCTCGACGTCGAGACCGGCTACCGCATCCAGGCCGAAACCCTTCGCCGGCGCCTCGAGCGCGGCGAGAAGGTCGTCGGCGTCAAGCTGGGCCTGACCAGCAAGGCCAAGCAGGAGCGGATGGGTGTCGACTCCCCATTCGTCGCCTGGCTCACCGACGCGATGGTGCTGCAGCCCGGGGACGAGGTCCCGCAGGACAAGCTGATCCACCCCCGCATCGAGCCCGAGATCGTCTTCGTCATGAAGGAGCGCCTCGAGGGCCCCGGCGTCACCGCCGAGCAGGCGCTCGCGGCCGTCGGCGAGGTCTACGGCGGCGCCGAGGTCATCGACTCGCGCTACCGCGACTTCAAGTTCCGCGCCGGCGACGTCATCGCCGACAACGCCTCCTCCGGCGCCTACCTCGTGGGCGACGTCGTCAAGGCCCCGGGCGACATCGACCTGGTCGCCGAGACCGTCGAGGTCGTCGTCGACGGCGAGGTCGTCGACTTCGCCACCGGCGCCGACGTGATGGGCCACCCCGCCGAGGCACTTGCCCTCGCCGTCAACGACCTCGCCACCCGCGGCCTCGCCGTCGAGGCCGGCTGGGTCGTCCTCACCGGCGGCATGAGCGACGCCCACTTCGCCACCCGCGGCTCCGTGGTCACGTGCCGCTTCGGCACCCTGGGCGACGTCACCCTCTACTGCGGTGACCCCGTCGAGGACGCCGCCGCGGACGCAGGGGCCTGAGATGCCGCTCGTCGAGGTCACCCTGGTCGAGGGCCGCACGCCCGAGCAGCTGCGCACCCTGATCTCCGCCGTGACCACCGCGGTCCACGAGTCCGTGGACGCGCCCGTCGCCAACATCCGCGTCATCGTGCGCGAGGTCCCGACCACCCACTTCGCAGCCGGCGACGTCACCATCGCCGAGCGCCAGCAAGGAGAGTCCGCATGAGCGAGAAGCAGTTCTTCGGCCACGTCATCGACGGCGAGGAGGTCGAGTCGATCTCGGGCAAGCGCTTCGACACGGTCAACCCCTACACCCAGGAGGTCTTCGGCGAGGTCGCCGAGGCCCAGGAGGAGGACGCCGAGCGCGCCATCGCCGCGGCCCGCAAGGCATTCGACGAGGGCCCGTGGCCCCGGATGGGCCGCAAGGAGCGCGCCGACCACATCCACGCCCTCGCCGACCTGATGGAGGAGCGCACCGAGGACCTCGCCACCCTCGACGCCCTCGACATGGGCAAGCCCATGGCCCAGGCCCGCCACGACGTGGCCCGGTCGGTGCTGAACTTCCGATTCTTCGCCGACCACCAGCGCGACGCGACGGGCGAGACCTACCCGATGGACTCCGGCCACCACTCCTACAGCGAGTACGGCCCCGCCGGCGTCGTCGCCGCCATCAGCCCGTGGAACTTCCCGCTCATGATGGCCACCTGGAAGATCGCTCCGGCCATCGCGTGGGGCAACACCGTCGTCGCCAAGCCGTCGGAGGACACCCCCGCGTCGGTCACGATGCTGGGCCGCCTCGCGGTCGAGGCCGGCATGCCCAACGGCGTGATCAACACGATCAACGGGTTCGGCGTACCGGCCGGCTCGACGCTGACCGCCGACCACCGCGTCGACCGCATCACCTTCACGGGGGACTCCAAGACCGGCCGGACCATCATGGCGTCGGCCGCGACCCACCTCGCGCCGGTCTCCCTGGAGCTCGGCGGCAAGGGCGCCAACATCGTCTTCGACGACGCCGAACTCGACAACGCGGTCTACTGGGCCGTGGAGTCCATCTTCCGCAACGCCGGCCAGGTCTGCCTCGCGGGCTCGCGGCTGTTCGTGCAGGCGGGCATCTACGACCGGTTCATGGAGAAGTTCAAGGCCGCCGCCGAGGCGCTCGTGATCGGCGACCCGTTCGACCCCGCCACGCAGTTCTCCTCGCTGGCCTCCAAGCGCCACTACGACAAGGTCAAGAGCTACGTCGACTCCGTCGAGGACGAGGGTGGCCGTATCCTCACCGGCGGCATGGACACGGAGGGCCGGTGGCTCGCACGACCGACCATCGTGACCGACCTTCCGCTCACCGCCTCGCAGTACTGTCAGGAGATCTTCGGGCCCGTCGTCGTGGTCAACAGGTTCGAGACCGAGGCCGAGGTCGTGCACCTCGCCAACGACACCCGCTACGGCCTCAACGCGATGCTCTTCACCGAGAACCTCAGCCGCGCGCACCGCGTCGCCTCGAACCTGCGCGCCGGCACGGTGTGGGTCAACTGCTTCTTCATCCGCGACCTCCGCACCCCCTTCGGCGGCGTCGGGGACTCCGGCGTCGGCCGCGAGGGCGGCAACTTCAGCCGCGAGTTCTTCACCGAGCCGAAGGCGATCGTCATGCAGATCGACCGCGAGCTCAAGGCCTGAGCAGGAGGATGACCACCATGCCGACCGTGCGCATCGAGCCCAGTGGCTTCGTGGCCCACCTCCAGCCGGGCGAGCCCGTGCTGGCGGGGTTGAACCGCTGCGGCTTCACGGTGCGCCAGGTCGGGTGCCGACGCGGGGGCTGCGGCTTCTGCAAGATCGACCTGGTGGCCGGTGAGGTGACGTACGAGAAGACCGTCGCCGAGTCCGTGCTCAGCGCCGAGGAGAAGACGTCGGGCACGTGCCTGACGTGCCGGGCGATCCCCGAGGGCGACATCACCCTCCAGATCGACAACGAGGACGTGAGCGCCAAGCCCACGGGTCTCATGAAGTACCTCAACCAGGCCGTGTGCGGCCCGACCAAGGAGTAAGCAATGGGAGTCATGAGGATGGGCTACGCCCATGTCCGGGTCACCGACATGGGTGAGGCGAAGGACCACTACGCCAACACCATGGGCCTGTACGAGACCCGCTCGGACGTCACGGCCGAGGGCAACAAGCGCACCTTCTACAAGGGCTGGGACGAGTGGGACCACCACTCCGTCGTGCTCGAGGAGGGTGGCGTCGGCGTCGTCAAGTACGGCTGGAAGGTCGAGTACGAGCACGACCTCGAGGACATCGAGAAGAAGGCCCGCGAGTTCGGCCTCACCGTCGAGCGGATGAGCAAGGGCGACAACCCCGAGATCGGTGACGGCATCCGGTTCACGACCCCGTCCGACCACGTCTTCGAGGTCTACCACGAGGCCACCGCCATCGGCACCGAGGTCGGCACCCACAACCCCGACGCCTTCCCGCGCCACCTCGTCGGCGTCGGCGCCCCCGCGCTCGACCACTCGCTGATCACCGCCGAGGACCCGGCGCTGATGCAGTCGATGCTCGAGCAGGTCTTCGGCTTCTTCGCCACCGAGCGGGTGCAGACCTCGCTCGACGACGACGCGCACCTGATCGCGACCTGGATGACCAGCACCAACCAGATCCACCAGCTCGCCGTGCTCGAGGGCCCGCAGTCCAAGCTGCACCACTTCGCCTTCCGCCTCGGCGACTGGAACGAGGTCGGCCGCGCCGCGGACCTGATGGCCATGGACGACGTGCCGATCGACGTCGGCCCGACCCGCCACGGCATCACCCGCGGCCAGACGGTCTACTTCTTCGACCCGTCGGGCAACCGCAACGAGGTCTTCGCGGGCGGCTACCTCGCCTACCGCGACCGGCCCGTGTCGGTGTGGACCCCCGAGCAGCTCGGCAAGGGCATCTTCTACCACGCCCGCGAGCTCAACGACCGGTTCACCACGGTCCTGACGTGAGCCACGTCCAGCCGTCCCTCGCCCTGACGCACGCCGGGGCGAGGGCGGCGGTCGACGCCGCCCTGGCCCACGCCGAGACGCTCGGCGCCGCGTTCAACGTCGCGGTGACCGACGTCGGCGGGGCCCTGCTCTCGTTCGCCCGCATGGACGGCGCCTTCGCGCTCTCCGGCGACATCGCGATCGACAAGGCCCGCACCGTCGTGGGCTTCGGCGGTGCGCCGACCGACGCGCTGTACGCCGCGATCGAGGGCGAGCCCGCCGTGCGCGACGGAATCGGCGGACTCGCCGGGGTGGCGGCGATCGGCGGTGGCGTGCCCATCGTCGTTGACGGCCACCTGGTCGGCGCCGTGGCTGCCTCCGGCGGCAGCGCCGAGCAGGACAAGGCCGTGGCCCAGGCCGGCGCGGCCGCGGTCGCGGGATAGGGCTTTCGCCCCTGCCGCGAGCCCGCTCGCAGGCGTAGCGTCGTTCGGAACGGGCCAGTCGGAGGGACCGTGCCCGTGTCTACGCGAGGTGCGTCATGAACCGTTCTGCCTTCGTTCCGCCGATCCTGCTGGCCCTGGCCCTTCCGGTGCTGGGGTCGATGTCTGTGCCCGCCGCCGTCGGTGCGGCGGCACAGCCTGCCGCCGTCGCCTCACAGGCGCCGGCGATGCCCACGCTCGTCGACATCCGGGCGACCCACCGCGACGGGGTCGACCGCGTGGTCTTCCGCTTCCGCGGCCCCGCTCCCACGACCCGTGTGAAGTACGTCGACCGCCTGATCGCCGACGGCTCGGGTCTCCCCGTCCGCGTGGCCGGTCGCGCCGTCCTCCGGGTCCGGTTCGAGCCCGCCAAGGCGCACACCGACGACGGTGCCGCGACCACGGCCCCGCGGCGTCGTTCCTTCGCCCTGCCCAACGTGATGACGGCGGTGCGCGCCGGCGACTTCGAGGGCGTGACCACGTACGGTCTCGGCCTGGCGAAGCGTGCCGGGGTCCGGGTCACCACCCTGACCGCCCCCACCCGGGTCGTGGTCAGCGTGCGGGCCGGCTTCCCCACCGTCCGCCGGCAGGTGTGGTTCCTCGACCGCGACAACTTCGTGTCGGGTGACGAGCCCTACTTCGTGCCGCGGTACCGGCGGGTGCTCGCCGGGGCTCCCGCGACCGGCGTGATGGACCGGATCTACGCCGGGCCCACGCGTCGTGAGCGCGAGCACGGGCTCCGGCTCCTGCGGTCGCGCACGACCGGGTTCGACGACCTGTCCATCGTGGCCGGCATCGCGCGGGTGCGCCTGCTCGGCCCCTGCAGCAGCCGTGGGTCGACCGTGACCGTCGCCGGTCACATCTTCCCGACGCTGAAGCAGTTCGACTCCGTGGACTGGGTCAAGATCCTCGACCGCACCGGCTCGACCGGGGACCCCAGCGGTCCCGGTGACTCGATGCCGGCCTGTCTCGAGCCCTGACAGGTGGCTTCCCCCGGGGCTCAGCCCTGGGAGAGGCCTGCCCCGTGGCGCTGGAAGTCCAGCAGGCGCTGGTTCTCGTAGTCGATGCGCTGGTTGACCTCCTCGAGGTCGCGGAACATCTCCTTGAGCACCCGGATGCCGGGCGCGGACTGGCCGGCGATGGCCTCGGCGAGCTCCACGGCCGCGGACTCGGCGTGCTCGGCGGGCACGCGGCGCGAGGCCAGGCCCAGGGCCAGCGCCTCGTCGGCGCCGATCGCACGACCGGTGTACACCAGTTCCTTGGCCTTGCCGAGGCCGACCAGCTGGGTCAGCCGCGCGGGGCCGACGGGGACGCCGAGCCGGGCGCCGGCCCAGGCGAGCTTGAGGTTGTCGCCCGCGACGCGCAGGTCGCAGCCCGCGGCGAGCTCGGCGCCGGCACCCACCGCGTTGCCCACGCACACGGCGATCGTCGGCACGGGCACGTCCTTCAGGCGCTGGTAGAGCTCGGCGAAGAGCTCCATCCGCGTCACCCCGCCGGCGGCGTCGAGCGGCTCGCCGACGTCGGCGCCGGCGCACAGCGCGGTGACCGAGGTCGTCGAGAACACCACGGCCCGTACGGAGTCGTCGGCGGAGATCTCCTGCAGCGCGGCCAGGGCCAGGCGCAGCGTCGCGGTGTCGAGGGCGTTGCGCCGCTCGGGCCGGTCGATGCGGAGGATCTCGATGCCCGGCTCACGTCGCTCGCGCTGGATGCTCATGGCGCCGAGTATCCCCGCGGCGCGGGGAACAGTGCCCACCGGCCCGCAGGTCGGGCCGTCCAGCCCATTCCGGACGACGGGGTCGGCGTGCCATTCTGCGAGAATGCGCGTTGGGATCCCCAAGGAGGTCAAGAACCACGAGTACCGCGTCGCCATCACCCCGGTCGGGGTGCGTGAGCTGGTCAGTCGAGGCCACGACGTCGTCGTCGAGCAGGGCGCCGGCACGGGGTCGCACATCGCGGACGAGGAGTACGTCGCCGCCGGCGCGAAGATGCTCGCCACGGCCGACGAGGTCTGGGGTGCGGCAGAGCTGGTGCTCAAGGTCAAGGAGCCCGTGGCCGAGGAGTACCACCGGCTGCGCGAGGGACTCGTGCTCTTCACCTTCCTCAACCTCGCCGCGGACAAGCGCCTCACCGAGGAGCT
>JAJPEO010000087.1 GCA_021166815.1 Nocardioides sp. | reverse complement strand
GCGCAGCAGGACCGCGGCGTCGGCGACGAGCCTGCGGTGGCAGCGCCACCAGACGCTCTCGCTGCACATGACGGCAGTGGTCCCCCTGTCCTCGACGTCGGCGGCCAGGTCGTCGAGCGCCTCGAGGAACTCGGTCGAGCGGGTGTGGGCGGCGTACGCGCGGAACGCCTCGACGCGCCACCACCGGTCGGCGTCGGGGTCGTCGCCCTCGCCCAGGCGGCGCCGGCCACCCAGCCGCGCCTCCCAGCGGTAGACGACACCGGCCTCGGGGAGCCACGCGGCGAGCGCGTCGGAGGAGACGTCGGGGTTGCGTCGGCTGCCGGGGAAGCGGCGTACGTCGACGAGCAGGTCGACCTGCGCCTGCGCGAGCAGCTGCCCCAGGGCGTCCCGGTCGAGCGTGCCGTGACCCACCGTCAGCAGCCGTCCCACCGTGCCCCGTCCCTTCCTTTGCCGTCCCGACACCGTACGACGTCGCTGAGATCGGGGTCCCGTCCGGCATGCTCGACCCATGAGCGAGCGCAACGTGCTGGGCGGCGAGCTGGAGCTGTGCGGCACCGACCCCGTGACGGGGTTCCACCGCGACGGCACCTGCACCGTCGGCCCCCAGGACGTGGGCCTGCACGCGGTCTGCGCGGTCATGACCCAGGAGTTCCTGGAGCACCAGCGCTCCGTCGGCAACGACCTGTCCACGCCCCGCCCCGAGTGGGGCTTCCCCGGCCTCGTGCCCGGGGACCGCTGGTGCGTGGTCGCGATCCGCTGGCTGCAGGCGTACGAGGCCGGCGTCGCCGCGCCCGTCGTGCTCGCCGCCACCTCGGAGCGGGCCCTCGACGTCGTGCCGTTCGAGGCGCTCCGGGCTCACTCCGTCGACGTGCCGGAGGATCCGGGCTCGCTCACCTGAGCTGCGCGTGGAGGCACCACGAATCCCGACTCGTAGGCCAGGACGATCGCCTGCGCGCGGTCGCGCAGGTTGAGCTTGGCCAGGATGTGGCCGACGTGGGTCTTGGCGGTGGGTTCGCTGATCACCAGGGCTTCGGCGATCTCGGTGTTGGAGAGTCCACGCGCCAGGAGCGCCAGGACCTCGACCTCGCGCGTCGAGAGGGCTGCGCGCAGCGATGCCGGTGTCGTGACCGGACCGGGTCGCTGCACGAACGACTCGATGAGCAGACGGGTGACCTCGGGTGCCACGAGCGCATCGCCCCGGTTCACCAGTCGCACGGCGTCGGCGAGGTGCTCCGGGGGCGTGTTCTTGAGCAGGAAGCCGCTCGCGCCGGCGCGCAACGCCTCGAAGACGTATTCGTCGAGGCCGAAGGTCGTGACGACGATGACGGGCGGCCCTCCTGCGGCGGCGATCTGGCGGGTCGCCTCGATCCCGTCCATGCCGGGCATGCGGATGTCCATGAGGACGACGTCGGGCGCGCCCGTGAGAGCGGCCTCCACCGCCTCGTGCCCGCCGGCGGCCGTGCCGACGACCTCCAGGTCCGGCTCGGCGTCCAGGATCATGGTGAATCCTCGGCGCACCAGCGCCTCGTCGTCGGCGATCAGGACCCCGATGCTCATACGGCCTCCCCCAGCGGCAGACACGCTCGGACCAGGAAGCCACGCTCCTCCGTGGGTCCGGCGTACAAGGTGCCGTCGTGCATCGCCACACGCTCGCGCATGCCGATGAGCCCGTTGCCCATCGTGGGCTCCCGCACAGCCCCGGCCCCGTCGTCGGCCACGGAAACCTCGAGCCCGCCCGGGCCCAGGACGAGCGACACCCGGGCACGGCTTCCCGGCGCGTGCTTGCGGACGTTCGTGAGCGCCTCCTGGACGATCCGGTAGGCCGTCAGCTGCACTCCCGGCGGCAGGTCGTGCAGACCGGCGGACCCGTCGTCTAGGGCGACCGCGACGTCGAGACCGGCTGTTCGCGCATCGGCCACCAGCGCGGGCAGCTGAGCAAGGTCGGGCAACGGGTGTGTCCCCTCGCCCTCGTCACCGGCGCGCAGCACCCCCAGCAGCCGGTGCATCTCGTCGAGCGCCTCACGTCCCAGGCGCTCGACGTCGAGAAGGGCCTCGCGTTGTGCCTGCTGCGTCGGGGCGAGGGTACGGCGAGCCGCGCTGGCCTGGATGCCCATGACGCTGATCGCGTGCGCCACCACGTCGTGCAGCTCACGCGCGATGCGAGCACGCTCGGTGGCCACCGCGGCGTGCACCTCCAGATGATGGGTGCGTGCGACGAGGGCGGCGTGCTCGGCCGTCTCCCGCGCACTGTCGCGCTGACGGTGGACCTCCTTGCCGACCAGCCACGCAGCCCCCAGGAACAGGGCGGGCACGGCCATGTCGGCCCACGACTGCTGGTCGAGCGAGACCGCGCTCAGCACGACCGCGGACGCCGCGACGATCGCCGCGCCGAGCACCGCCTTGCGTGGGGTCGCGTGGGCCGCCACCGAGTACGTGGCGAGGAGCATCCCGAGCAGCAGCACGAACGACGACTGGTCGGAGTCACCGACGACGCCCACCGCCAGGGAGCCGACGCAGGTCATCGTCAGGACGGGCAGTGGATGCGTACGGCGCAGCACCAGCGGTGCCAGGGTGACCGCGACGAGCAGCGTCAACGGCACCCGGGGGCCGGGCATGCCTGTCTGGAAGATGGGCTCCGCCCAGATCTCGAACCAGGCAAGCAGCAGCAGGCTCGCGGCCGTCAGCCAGTCCGCGGGCCGGGACTCAGCCACCCAGCGGCGCACCCCCAGGGCACCCATCCGGCGATGATATGCCCACCGCGGAGCCCTCCGACTCCGCCTTTCGGAGCATCTCCCGCGTCCACCTCAGGGATGACTCAGCACTCGGAGACCTCCCCACGGCGTGCCCGGGTCTTCGACCTCACGCCCGACGACAACGAGGTCGCCCGGTGCCTAGCGTCGCAGTGTCGTGAAACCTCCGAGGGAGTCCCCATGAAAGACGATCACTTCGCCCTGCCGGCCCTCGCGTCCGTCACCGGGCTCGCATGGATGGCCGCCGTGCTCCTCATCTCCGCCAACCACAAGGGCATCGACGCTGCCGGAGACCGGGCGTACGACTGGGCCAACCGCGCTCACACCGTGGCGCTGGTGCTGCTCCTGGTCACCGTCGTCGCGATCCGGCGCGCGCTACGGGCGCGGCAGCTGGCCGGTGGCCGCGCCGCCACGGCGCTCGTCGTCGGGAGCGTCCTCATGCTCGCGGGGAACGTGATCGCGTTCTGGGGTGCGCTGTTCACCGGCGGCCCGGCCGAGGAGTTCTGGGGAGGACTCGCGGGGTGGATCGTCTTCCTGCCGGGCAGCATGCTCGTCCTGGGCGGGTTCATCGCCCTGGCGGTGGCCGCGCGCGCCTGGCCCGGCACCAGCACCGGTCGGCGGTGGCAGATGGGCAGCGCGGGACTGCTCCTGACGATCACCACCATCACGTGGGCGGGCGCTCCCCTGCTCACGCTCGTCCCCGCGCTGCTCGCGACGTTCGCCCTGCTGGCGGCCGGCACTGCCGTGGCGCAGGCGTCACGGCGGGCTGACCGGCCGGGTGTCTCGACGCAGGCCGTCCCCGGGGTGCCCACGACCTGACGAACGAGCGATGACCCGACGTGCGGACCGTGGACCGAGCCCGCGAACCACAACGCGCGGGTGGGGTCAGAGGTGCTCGAGCTTGGCGTACGGGGGCTTGATCCGCACCGTCTTGTCGCCGAAGTCGACGGTGACGGCGTGGCTGTCGACCCCGACGACCTTGCCCAGACCGTAGAGGTCGTGGCAGACCTTGTCGTCGACGTGGTAGGTCTCGACGATCTGCTCCACCGGAGGGGCGAACGGGCTGCTGGCGAGGTGCTTGCGCTGGGGGCTGCGTGAAGAGGTCATTTGCTTCGAGTATGACCCACGGGGGTGTGCGGCGGGGCGTTGAGGCTCATTTTGCCTCGTACGCCCGGCTGAGCGTGGTCTCATGGATCGACGACCGCGCGTGGGCGGTCGTGGAGGACAGGGACCGCACAGGGAGAACTCCCGTGGCACGTACACACACCTACCGCGACAGGATGTCGTACTGGTTCGACAACAGCATGGCCCGCGGCACGCCCGCGCTCGTCACTTGGCTGGGGGTGGTGACCGGGACCGTCGTGGTCGCCTTCGCCCTCGTGCTGTCGGCCTTCGACCTGGGGCCCGACGACGCGGAGCACGGCAACTTCTTCGACCGGCTGTTCGCGTCCTTCGTGCACACGCTCGACCCGGGCACCGTGGCCGGCAACACGGGCGGCTGGCCGTTCCTGCTGACCATGCTCGGCGTGACGATCTTCGGCCTCTTCATCACCAGCGCGCTGATCGGCGTGATCTCCTCGGGCATCGACACCAAGCTCCTCGAGCTGCGTCGTGGTCGATCAATCGTCCTGGAGTCCGACCACACGGTGATCCTGGGATGGTCCGACTCGGTCTTCGCGACGGTCAACGAGCTGTCCATCGCCAACCAGAGCCGTCGTCGGCCCGCCGTCGTGATCCTGGCCGACCGCGACAAGGTGGAGATGGAGGACGCCATCCGAGCCAAGGTGCCCGACCTGCGGGGCACCCGCGTGGTCTGCCGGACGGGCTCGCCGATGGACATGGACGCCTTGGCGCTGACCAATCACGTCGCCGCACGCTCGATCCTCGTGATGGCTCCCAAGGAGTCCGAGGACCCCGACAGCGAGGTCATCAAGACGCTGCTCGCCCTCGCGCAGACGGCCTCCACGGGACCGCGGGTGGTCGCCGAGATCCGCGACCCCGCCAACCTCGAGACCGCCCGCCTCATCGGAGGCGACCGGGTCTCGCTCCTCGACGTCGCCGAGACGGTGGCCAAGCTGGTGGTGCAGACGTCGAGGCAGTCCGGTGCGGCGGCCGTCTACAACGAGCTGTTCGACTTCGGTGGCGACGAGATCTACTTCTATGCCGACCACTCGCTGGGCGACCTGACCTACGCCGAGGCGTCACTGGCGCTGGAGAGCGCGACAGTCATCGGGTTGATCTCCCGCGACGGCACCACGTCGCTCAACCCACCGCAGGACGTCCTCGTCGGCGACGCCACGCTCATCGTGATCGCCGAGGACGAGTCGGTCCTCGGCTCGCAGCCCCGCAGCGACGAGCGCCCCGACCTGGGGCAGCTCGCCGACCACGTCGAGGAGATCGAGTCGGCCTCACGGACCCTCCTGATCGGCTGGAACGACAAGGCGCCGGTCATCCTGCGCGAGCTCGACCAGTACGTGCCCGCCGGCTCCGAGGTCGACGTGGTCACCTCGTACGGCACTCCGCTCGTGCCGCCGCTGACGAACCTCAAGGTCAGCATCGAGGCCGGCTCGTCCACGACCGACCGGGCGACCCTGGAGCGGCACCTCGAGAGCGGCCCCGACCAGGTCATCGTGCTGTGCTACTCCGACCATCTCGGCCCCCACGCCGCGGACGCCAGGACGCTCGCCACACTGCTCCACACGCGCGACATCCTCGGCAGGCTCGGAGCCAACCCGCGCATCGTCAGCGAGCTGCTCGAGGACCGTGACCGGATCCTGGCCCAGGTGACCAACGTCGACGACGTCATCGTCAGCGGCCAGATCGTCAGCCTGATCACCACCCAGCTCTCGGAGGACCCGCGCCTCGGGGAGGTCTTCGACCAGCTGCTCAGGTCCGGAGGCTGTGAGATCTATCTGCGGCCCGTGGAGCGGTACGTCGATCTCGCCAGCGGACCGGTCTCGTTCGCGACACTGGTGGCCGCGGGGGCGACGTACGACGAGACCGTCATCGGCTACTGCCTCAAGCACGAGGTCGGCATGCCCGCTCGGGAGTGGGTGCGGATCAACCCGGCGAAGTCCGAGCGGTTCGAGCCGGAGGTCGGGGACCGGGTTGTCGTGCTGGCGGAGAACTAGCACATGTCCGCCCAGCGCTAGTCTGCGCGTGACCCAGGGAGTGGTGTGACCAGGCAGATACGCGTCGTCGGCGCTGTAGTCGTGGAGAGCGGCAGGGTGCTCTGCG
>JAJPEO010000061.1 GCA_021166815.1 Nocardioides sp. | reverse complement strand
GCCGGGGCTGGGGAGTGGACTGTGACATGGGTCGCAGGCTACTGCCGGACGGCTGCCTCGTGGTCCTCCGACGCCGCGGCGTCGCCGCGCTCACCCGTCAGGGCAAGGCCCACCACCGAGACCGCGGCCGCCGCCGCACCCAGCACGGCCGCCGGCCCGAGCAGGTCACCCAGGCCGGGGAGGTAGGCCGTGAGGTAGTCCTGCGCCGAGACCCACCACGCGAACAGGGCGACGACCACGCCCGCCGCGATCCCCACGACGCCGCTCAGGACCCGACCCGCCAGGACGACGATCCCGAGCGCGACGAGGAGCGCCACGCTCAGCGCGAGGGCGGGGAGGTAGACGGTCAGGCCGGCGGCGAACGAGCCGCCGGCCTCCAGGTCCAGCTCGGGGTCCCCGGACGCCGGCTGGAGGTAGAGCCCGCTCAGGAGCGTCGCCCAGCCGCCCACGACCAGCAGCGCCACCACCACCCGTGCGAACCCCTGGCCTGCCATGGGCGTGGACCCTACCTCGCACCCCGGCCGCGCCACGGGCGCAGCAAGGGAAGCAGCACGACACCGACACCCACGCCGATCACCGCACCCGTCGCGTTGTCCACCATGTCGGTGACGTCGCAGGCGCGGCCGATCCGCGCGACCTCGAGCTGGGCCATCTCCAGCGCGACGCTGTAGGTCGCCAGGGCCACCAGCCCGAACGGCACCAGCGCCCACCAGCCCCGCCACCGGGCCAGCGCGACGACGAGGAAGGCCCCCGCCGGCACGAACAGGGCGGTGTTGAGCATCCGCTGGGTGCCGCCGAAGATCCAGAACCCGTCCGGGGCCGGACCGCCGTAGTCGAAGGAGCACTGGGCGCTGCGGGTCTCCGGGGAGCGCGTGAGGTCGATGCCGTCGAGCGGCACGAGGGTGACCAGACCGATCACCACGACCGACCACAGGAACCCCGTGATGGCCAGGGCAGTGACCCAGCCGACCCAGCGCCGGAGCACCCACGCCACGAGGAACAGCACCGTGGCGGTGAGGACGGCGTACAGCACCATCGACTCGGTGCCCCCCACGAAGTCACTCATCGCCGGCGAGCCTAACGGGGGTGTGGCTAGCCTGTGGGCCATGAGGTTCGTGACCTGGCTCCTGACCTACGCCGCCGGCCTGGCGGTGGCCGCGTGGGCGCTCGAAGGCATCTGGTTCGACGGTGCGACGTCCGGCAGCGCCGAGCTGCAGGACAAGTGGCTGCCGCTCGTGCTGGTGGCGCTCATCCTCGGACTCGTCTCGACGATCGTCGAGCCGGTGCTCAAGCTGTTGTCGCTGCCCTTCATCATCCTCACCCTGGGCTTCCTGCTGCTGGTGATCAACGCGCTGATGCTGATGCTGACCGCGGCGATGGCCGACTGGTTCGACCTCGGCTTCCACGTCGACGGCTTCTGGAACGCCTTCGTGGGGGCGATCATCGTCACCGTCGTCGGCTGGGGCGTCCGGGTGGCCCTGCCCAGCCAGGACTGATCGCGGTGCCGCAGCTCCCCGAGCAGCGCACGACCGGGCGCTACCGCATCGCGGTGGTGTGCCTCGGCAACATCTGCCGCTCCCCCACGGCCCACGTGGTGCTGGAGCAGCGCATCGTCGGGGCCGGGCTCGGCGACCGCGTCGAGGTCAGCAGCAGCGGCACGGCCGACTGGCACGTCGGCAAGCCGATGGACCCGCGCTCGGCGGCGACGCTGCGCGACGCGGGCTACGACCCGACCCGCCACCGGGCCCAGCAGTTCGCCGGCGACGCCGAGCACGACCTGGTGCTGGTGATGGACACCTCCAACCTCGCCGACGTCGGCGGGCGGACCGACCGCGTGCGGCTGTTCCGCGACTTCGATCCTGCCGAACCCGGGAGCGAGGTCCCCGACCCGTACTACGGTGGGGACGACGGGTTCAGGGAGGTGCTGGCCATGGTCGAGCGCACGAGCGACGCGATCGTCGCGGCACTGGAGCGGGAAGCGCGCGCCTGATGGCCCGCCAGCCGCTGGTCGCCAAGCGCGCCGAGGAGCTCCTCGGCGCAGCCGTCGTCGCGACGTCGCCCATCGCCGGTGGCGACATCGCCACCGCCACCCGGCTGCGGCTGTCGACGGGCCAGATGGCGGTGATGAAGACCCTGCCCCACGCGCCCGTGGGCTTCTTCGAGGCCGAGGCGGCCGGGCTCCGGTGGCTCGCCGAGGTCGAGGGCGGCGTACGCGTCCCCGAGCTGCTCGCCGCCGACGAGGAGTGCGTGATCGTGGCCTGGGTCGAGCAGACCGCCAAGACCACCCTCGACAGCGCCGACGCGTTCGGGCGCCAGCTCGCCGCCACCCACGCCGCCGGCGCCGACGGGTGGGGATGGGACCACGACGGCTACATCGGCCGGCTCCCGATGCCCAACACGCCGTGTGCGTCGTGGCCGGAGTTCTACGCCGTGCGCCGGGTCCTGCCCTACCTCAAGCTGGCCCGAGACCGACGCGCCATCGACGACACGGCGGCCCAGGCGGTCGAGGGAGTCGTCCGCCGGCTCACCGACCTGCTGCCCGAGGAGCAGCCCGCGCGCCTGCACGGCGACCTCTGGAACGGCAACTGCCTGTGGGGCCAGGACGGCACCGTCCACGTCATCGACCCGGCGGCGTACGGCGGGCACCGCGAGGTCGACATCGCCATGCTCCACCTCTTCGGGCTGACCCACCTGCCTCGGGTGATGACGGCCTACACCGACGCCCACCCCCTCGCGGACGGCTGGGAGGAGCGGCTCGGCGTCCACCAGCTGTTCCCGCTGCTGGCGCACGCGTGCATGTTCGGCGGCGGCTACGGCGCGCGCGCCGGGGCGGTCGCCTCGCGCTACCTGTAGGGGCCGCGGACAACTGCTGCCGTACGACAGCACGACCGGGCTCGGCGCTGTCGTCGCGCAGCAGTTGCGGTCGGGCGGCGTGGCCGGGCGTGGTTCCGCCCCGCCGGGACTCGTCCACACCGCCACCCACGGCCGCCCCCACCCCCGGGGCTGGGCGG
>JAJPEO010000054.1 GCA_021166815.1 Nocardioides sp. | reverse complement strand
GATCATGGTGAACAGCGCCATGCCGGCGGTGATGACGGTGATGCCGGTCAGCACGATCTTGCCGGGGCCGATGCGGTCGACCAGGAAGCCGGCGATCGGCATGGTGATCATGGCGCCGATGCCCTGCGGGGCGAGCAGCATGCCGGCACCGAGGGCGTCCTCGCCGCGGACCTGCTGGAAGTAGAGCGGGAAGAGCAGCGAGGCGCCGAAGAAGGCGATGGCGAACAGCGACATCGTGATCAGCGCGATCGTCATGTCCTTGTTCCTGAGCAGGCGCAGCTCCACGAGCGGGTGGATGTTGGTCTTGCGCAGGGCCCACGGGACGAAGGCCGCGGTGAGCAGGGCGCCGAGGGCCATGGTGGAGACGACCTCGGCGGTCCACGCCGTGCCGTGCTCGGCCTTGGCGCCGGGGATGGAGCTGACGCCGTAGAGGAAGAGCGCGAGGCCGGGGGAGAGCAGCAGCATGCCGACGAAGTCGAAGGACTCCGAGGGCTCCACCGCGTCCTTGGGGAGCACGACGAAGGCGTACGCCAGGGCCAGCAACCCGATGGGCAGGTTGATCAGGAAGATCCAGTGCCACGACGCGGCGTCGATGAGCCAGCCGCCGAGGATGGGGCCGAAGATCGGGCCGAGCAGCATCGGGATGCCCATGATCGCCATGACGCGACCGACCCGCTCGGGGCCGGCGGCGCGCGTCAGGATGGTCATGCCGAGCGGCATCAGCATGCCGCCGCCGAGGCCCTGCAGGGCGCGGTAGACGATGAGCTGGGTCAGGCCGTCGGCGGTGGCGCAGAGCACGGAGCCGATGGTGAAGAGCGTGACGGCCAGCAGGTAGAGCCGCTTGGTGCCGAAGCGGTCCGCGGCCCAGCCGGTCATCGGGATCACCGCCGCCAGGGCCAGGGTGTACGCGGTCATCGTCCAGGCCACGTCGGCGGCCGTCGCGTCGAACTCGCGCTGGAAGGTCTCCAGCGCCACCGAGACCACAGTGATGTCCAGGATGGACATGATCGCGCCGAGGACGACGACACCGGCGACGACGAGGACGCTCTTGTCGAGTCGGTCGGTGTGCTCCGGGAGGATCTCGCCGGGGTGCACGTGCACGTGCTCGTGCTCCGGGGTGCCGGAGGTGTCAGTGGAGGTGTTCACCGCACGAGGCTATTGGTTGCACACCTCAACCACCCAATCAGTTTCGCGGTGGGCTGGATCACTTCCGTCATCCACGCCGGGACACCGACCACGGGCCCACGCCCACGCGGTTGACCGCCCGTACCTGGCACGTCACGGCGCGACGGCTCACGCCCCGCACGCGGATGGGCGAGGCCGCGCCGGACGCGCGTACCCAGGGGCGGGTGCCCCGGCGGCACCGTGCGCGGTACGCCGTGACCGGCGCCCCGCCGTCGGCGACGGGAGGCGTGAACCGCAGCTTCACGACGGTCCGAGCGACGCGCGCCACGCGTCGCAGCAACGGTCGTCCGGGAGCCGTACGCCGGGCCTTGATGCGGTAGGTCGGCGTCGAGTAGGTGATGCCGGGGATGCGGATGTCGACGCCCTGGTCGTGGTGGGTCAGCGTGAAGGGCACGGCCGGTGCTCCGACGCGGGTCACGATCATGGAGCCGCCGGTGAGGGTCTTCGGCTCCGGGACGCCCATCATCTCGGTGAGCATCGCGTAGGGCAGGAACGCCTGGTACGACCCCGTCGCCACGACGCCGGGCTCCTTGAAGTGGGCGTTGCCGAGCTGGACGACCAGCGCGTTGGTCATGGGGTCGTAGTAGAGGTTTTCGGCCTGCGCGTTGTAGGCGTGGACGAGGCCGGTCATCGCCCGCTGCTGGTCCGCGCCGAGGTGCGCCAGCTCGCTGACGTAGCCGGTGATGAACCCGTCATAGGTCCAGAACGGGTCGGCGACCGCGGTGTCGCCGCCGCAGCCGTCGATGGTGCACGGGTACGGCTGGCCGTCCTCGACCTTGAGCCAGGCGAAGGGGGCGGGTCGCATCCGCAGCGTGAACGTGTGGCCGCGCGCGGCGTTGCCCGCGCGGGTGAACGTCACGTCCTGGGCGTTGCCGTAGAACTCCCGGGGCACGATCGCGCCTGAGTTGACGACGATCTCGAAGACGTCGGTGGGGATGAGCTCGGCATCGGCCATCAGCCCGCCGGCCCCGTTGTCTCGGGTGACCATCTGGCCGTCGCGGTAGTGCGTGACGCCGAAGCGGATGACGCCGGCGCCGATCATGTCGATGGACGGCAGGTAGTAGTCGCCGGCGGCCGGGTGGACGATGACCGTCCCGTTGCGCTTCATCGAGGCGATGCAGTAGCGGCCGTCGGTGTCCGGAGCCGTGCCGCAGAGCGGCCACTCGCCGATCTCGGGCGAGGGGTCCGCCAGCGCGGCGGACGCGGACGTCGGCGATGCCGCGAACGACTGGGGGAGGGTGGCGCCGACACCGGCCGGCAGGGCGATCAGCCCGGCGACCAGGAGCCGCGTCGAGGCACGGTGCATGTCCATCTCAGTTCCACCTCGAGTGCGCGCGTCCGAGATCGATGAGCACTCATCCCGCACCCTCCACCGTGCGCCGGCGAGGCCGGGGCACGCCAGAGTCGTTCGACCCTGATGACGCTGGGGAATCGGGCGTCGGTGCCCGTCGTTACATTCGCCCGTGGGCAGGGCGGTCGGCTCCGCGCCCGCCTACTGTGTCCGGTGAGAGGTGGCGTGCATGAGCTTTGTCCCGGTGACAGGTCCCGCCAGGCTCCTGGTGGCCGACCCGCCGCGCGACAGCTCGATCGAGTTCAGTGCCAGTGGCTCCCGGGGGCGCACGATCACCCTGCCCGTGCGGGGTGCCCTGCCGGTGCTGGGCCGGGTGCGCGACCAGCACGACCTGCACCCCTCGGTGGCCCTCATGGCCGGTACGGCCCTGCTGGCGCTCCAGCTCATCGCGGCCGGCCGTTTCGCGCCCAGCGCCGACGGCTCGCACTGGCAGGTCGCGGGCCTGGAGGCCAAGGACGAGCAGCGCATCCGCGACCTGGCCCGGGCGCGGGCCCAGGAGGGGTTCGACGAGGCCAGCGCCGAGCACGTCGTACGGTCCCTGCTCGACGCGATCGTCGACACGATGCCGCGGACGGCCCCGGGGCGGCGGGCGATCCAGCCGCCGGAGCCTCCTCGGCCCGGCCGGGCCCGCCACCTGCGGGCGGTGGAGCCGGACGAGTTCGCCGACCGGCTGCAGGAGCGGATCGCGCGGATGCGGGCGCGCGGACGCGGCGACCGCCCCCACCTGGTCACCCTCGGCTTCCGCGTGGAGGCCGACGAGGAGGAGCTGGTCGCGGGGTCGGTACGCGTCGTGCTGCAGGTCCATGCCGCCGACAACGACGCCCACGTCGCCGACGCGGCGCTGCTGTGGGCGGAGGCCGGCGACGACGCCAGCCACGGCTTCGGTGACCGCGCCCGCACCCACGCGTCCCTCCAGCTGAGGGCCGCGGCCGACGCCTGGCCCGTGCTCGAGCGCTTCCTCGACCTGCGCGTGCCCGACCAGATCACCCTCGACTCCGACGAGATCCTCTCGCTGCTCGACGGCGGGGCGACGGCGCTGCAGGAGGCCGGCCACCACGTCCTGTGGCCGCGCTACCTCGACCGCCAGGTCACCTCACGGGTCTCCCTCGAGGCCCGCTCGCGCACCCGTCGCGAGGAGCCGCTGCAGGACGGCCTGTTCGGGGCCGAGACGCTCTTCGGGTTCCAGTGGCAGCTCGCGCTGCACGGCGACCCGCTCACGCCCGAGGAGATGGACGAGCTGGCCGGCGCCACCAGCCCGATCATCAAGCTCCGCGACAACTGGGTCGCCGTCGACTCCCAGGTCCTCAAGCGGGCCCGCAAGCGGCTGGTCCGCACCGTCACCCCGGTCCAGGCGATCGCGGCGACGCTCACCGAGGTCGTCGAGGTCGAGGACCTCGACTTCGACGCCGTCGTCGGAGCCACGCTGCTGCCGGTGCGCGAGCGGCTGCTCAACGCCGCGACCGGTGAGCCCGTGCCGGTCCCGGCCGCCCTGCAGGCCACGCTGCGCGACTACCAGCGCCAGGGCCTGACCTGGCTGGCCGAGCTCACCGGGATGGGCCTCGGCGCGGTGCTCGCCGACGACATGGGGCTGGGCAAGACGATCACCGTCATCGCCCTGCACCTGCACCGCGCCACCTCGGGGGCCGCCTCGGGAGCGGGGGCCGGGCCCACGCTCGTGGTCTGCCCGACCTCCCTCCTCGGCAACTGGGAGGCCGAGATCCGCCGCTTCGCGCCGGGCGTGCCCGTGCGTCGTCACCACGGCTCGGCGCGCGACCTCGGCGACGTCGGCGGCGGCTTCGTGCTGACGACGTACGGCACGATGCGCAACGACGCCGCCCTCCTCGCCGAGGTGCCGTGGGGCCTGGTCGTCGCCGACGAGGCGCAGCACGTCAAGAACTCACGCTCCGCCGCCGCCCGCGCGCTGCGCACGATCCCGGGCACGGCCCGCGTCGCCCTGACCGGCACGCCCGTGGAGAACGACCTCACCGAGCTGTGGTCGATCCTCGACTGGGCGGTGCCGGGCCTGCTCGGCAGCCGCGGGGCGTTCCGCAAGGCGTGGGCGGCGCCGATCGAGGCGGGCGTCGACCCGGAGAAGACGCGTCAGTTCTCCCAGCTGATCCGGCCGTTCCTGCTGCGCCGTCGCAAGAGCGACCCGGGCATCGCCCCGGAGCTGCCGCCGAAGACCGAGACCGACCACCTGCTCTCGCTCACCCGCGAGCAGGTCGTGCTCTACGAGACCTACGTCCGCGACTGCATGCGGCGCATCGAGGAGGCCGACGAGGAGGCTCGCCGCGGGCTGGTCCTCGCGATGCTCACCGGGCTCAAGCAGATCTGCAACCACCCGGCCCACTTCCTCAAGCAGGCGGGCGGTCGCGTCCCGGGGCGCTCGGAGAAGGTCGACCTCCTCGACGAGATCCTCGGCACGGTCCTGGCCGAGGACGGCGCGGTGCTGGTCTTCACCCAGTACGTCGCCATGGCCAACCTCCTCGAGCGCCACCTGGCGGCCACGGGGGTGCCGCACCAGTTCCTCCACGGCGGCACGCCCGTGCGCGAGCGCGAGGCGATGGTCGCGCGCTTCCAGTCCGGCGAGGTGCCGGTGTTCCTGCTCTCGCTGAGGGCGGGTGGGACCGGGCTCAACCTCACCCGCGCCGACCACGTCATCCACGTCGACCGCTGGTGGAACCCCGCCGTGGAGGAGCAGGCCACCGACCGGGCCTACCGAATCGGGCAGACCCGCGCGGTGCAGGTGCACCGCTTCGTCACCCAGGGCACGGTCGAGGAGAAGGTGGCCGAGCTCCTGGCGCGCAAGCGGGCGCTGGCCGACTCGGTGCTGTCGCGGGGTGAGGCCGCGTTGACCGAGCTCTCCAACTCCGAGCTGCGCGACCTCGTGGAGCTGCGGCGATGAGCACGCTCACCCACCCACGCCTCCCACCGCGCCGCGGCACGGGTCGCACGACGTGGTGGAGCAAGGCGCTGTTGCGTGCCGTGGAGGAGGCTGCCTACTCGCCGCGCGACCTGCGGACGGGGCGGGCGCTGGCCCGCGCCGGCGCGGTGGGCGCCATCACCGTCTCGCCCGGCACGGCCGTCGCCGCGGTCACCGAGGGCGACGACGCCCACAGCGTGACGGTCACGGTGCCCGAGCTCGACGCCGACTCGGGCCAGATGCTGGTGGAGGTGGTCGCGTCCGGGGTCGGCCACATCGCCGCGCTGATGTCGGGGGACCTGCCGCACGCCTTCGTGGAGGCGCTGGAGGAGTCGGGCGTCGAGCTGTTGCCGTACGGCGGGGAGCTGGGGGCGACCTGCTCGTGCCAGGCCTGGCTCGACCCGTGCCCCCATGCCCTCGCGGTGATGACGCAGGTGGCGTGGCTGGTGCAGGGCGACCCGTTCGTGCTCCTCCACCTGAGGGGCCTCTCGCGCGAGGAGGTGCTGGCCCGCCTGCACGTGCGGCAGGAGGCCGCGGTCGAACCGGCGGCCGACGAGGAGGACCCCGACCTCGACACCGCGGTGGAGGCCGCACTGCGGGCAGCGCGGCTCCTGGGCGACGTCGCGGACTGACGGACGCCGGCCGGCCTCAGTCGACCTCGAGTGCTCGCAGTGCCATCGCCCGCAGCAGGGCGTGCATCTCGTCGTCCGGCAGCAGAGCGCTGTGGGGCGTGGAGTTGATCAGGCCGAAGGCGGCGTGGGCCGTCGCCCGGGCCGTGGGCAGCTCCAGCTCGGGGTCGAGGCGGCGCAGCTGGTGGGCCCAGACGTCGACGTAGTCGCGCTGCAGCGAGCGGACCCGTTCGCGCGCCTGCGGCGGCAGCGAGGACCAGTCGCGGTCCTGGACGACGATGAGGGCCCGGTGGGACAGGGCGAACTCGACGTGCCACTCGACCAGCGCGATCAGCGCGGCGCGCGCGTCGGCGGCGGCCGCCGCCCGGGCACGGCCCTCGCTGAGCAGCTCCTCGCTGATGGAGACCAGCATCTCGGCGAGCACGGCGTCCTTGGACGGGAAGTGCTTGTAGAGCGCCGGTCCCGTGATGCCGCAGGCGGCGCCGAGGTCGGCCACGGGCACGCCGTGGAAGCCGCGCTCGGCGAACAGCTCGGCCGCGATCTCGAGGATCTGCT